>DATLIA010000151.1:0-3140 GCA_035540215.1 Actinokineospora sp.
GCGGCGCTCAGCTTCGGTCGAGTCCGCGGCCACGCCACCTGGGAGTGGCTCCCCCTGCTCGGCGGGTGGGCGTGGTCGAGGCTGCGGCGGGGGCGCCGCTGGGAAGCGCCCCTGCCGCTGTGGCCAACCGACCAACCGGCACCGATGCCGCCGTGCCTCGCTGGGCTCGACATCGTGGCCATCGACTGGCGCGCCGGCGCACAGCTCGGTGCGATCCGCGACCGACACCGCGACACCCTCAGCGCTGTCGTGCCGGTCTCCGGACCGCAGTTCGTCGTCCAACCACGCTCAGACCAAGAACGACTCCTCGCTGGATGGGGTGACCTGCTCGGCCAGTACGCAGTGGAACGAGGAGTGGTCGCGCACCTGTCGTGGTCCGACTTGGCGCAGCCGTCCGGGATGGGCGACCACCTCGCGTGGCTCGGCTCCACGGATCGCGGGAGACCACACGAGTCCGCAGCAGCGTCATACCAAGAGTTGCTGGAGGTCGGCACCTCCTCCGCGATCACCCATGACACCGCGGTCACGATCACCGTCGCCCGCGAACGTCTCTCACGTCACCGGGCCAGCGGCGGCGCGTCAGAGCAGCTGCGCCGGGCGTTGGTCACTTCGATTGAGTCGCTGCTGCGCGGATTGCGCTCCGCTGATCTTGCCGCAGCGGATCCACTCGACCAGACCGGGTTGCAGCGGCTGATCCGCTCACGTATCGACCCGGTCACTGCGCGGCCCCTTCCTCGACGCGGTCGACTAGTCGAACGGCTCGACCTCATCGCAGCGTCGACCGCCGGCCCCCTTGTGGTGGAGTCCGACTGGCGACACGTCCGCGTCGACGGTGCGTTTCATCGGACGTGGTGGATCGGCACCTGGCCCCGCCTCGCGGTCCCGCCAGCGTGGTTGGAACCGTTCCTGTCCGGCGGCGGGATCACCCGGTCGATGACCGTGTACTTCCGTCCTGTGTCCACACATCAGTCGAGACGACGGATCGAACGCGACCTGGTGAAGCTCGACTCCGACGCGGTCACCAAGGAGGAGAAGGGACGTCGCATCGACGCACGGCACCGCCGCGCCACCCAGGCGCTGCTGGACCGCGAGGAGGAGCTCGTCGCCGGGTACCCCGAAATGGGCTACTCCGGGCTGGTCACCGTGTCGGCGCGCACACTCGAGGACCTCGAGGAACACTCCGAGATCGTCGAACAACTCGGCCGCGAATGCGGAATGGACCTGCGCGTCCTCGACGCCCGCCAGGACGTCGGATGGGCCGCCGCACTCCCCCTTGGGCTCGCGCCGTCGACCCTGTTCGCGTCATGAACCGCTCATCGTTGCGGCTCCGCTCGCACCAGGGCACCACAGCGCATGTCGCGAGCATCTACCCGTTCTCGGTGCAGAGCTCGTTCGGGCACCGCGGCACCTACGTCGGTCTCGACCTCCTCGCGGGGGGCTCGGAGTTCTGTTGGGACCCGTTCGAGGCGTACAGCAGCGGCCTGGTCACGAACCCGAACGGGTGGATCCTAGGTGAGCCGGGCAACGGCAAGTCCGCGCTCGTGAAGTGCTTGCTGTGGCGCCAGGCAGCGATCTATGGCTCTGGGGCGGGCGGCCGATGGACGGCGATCGTCGACCCGAAAGGCGAGTACGTCGGTCTCGCCGAGCACCTCGGTTTGACGACGGTGAAGCTCAGCCCTGGTGGCTCGGCCACGATCAACCCGCTCGCCCCCGGACCCGCAGCCGCGTACGAACCGGCCGACAAGCAGATCCTGCGCCGAGCGGAGATGTGCGCGGCGCTGATCGGCACCGTCCTCGAACGACCGCTGTCGCAGTTCGACGACGCCGTCGTGTTCGCCGCAGTGGAACAGCTCACCACGTCACCGGTCGAGGAGCCGACCCTCACCGACGTCGCCGCGCTCGTTGCTGAACCGACCGAGGAGATGGCTCAACGGCTCCGCCGCGACGAACGCGACCTGGCCTCGGAGACAGCGACCATCGCCTACGCGCTCGACAAGCTCTTGTCTCGGTCGCTGCGCGGCATGTTCGACGGCCGCTCCACCGTCCCGCTTCGCTGGGACGGACCCGGCGTCGTGTTGGACCTGTCCGCGGTGCCGCTCGACTCCGACGCGCTGCCGCTCGTAATGGTCGCCGCGGCCGGATGGCTCCAAGAGCTCATGGCCTGCCCCGGGCCTCAGCGGGTCCAGGTGCTCGACGAGGCGTGGGCGCTACTCGGCAACCACCACACGGCGAGCTACCTCCAGACCTGTTTCAAGCTTGGCCGCACCTACGGCGTCGCCAATCTGTGCATCACCCATCGCGCCTCTGACCTCGTCGCCCAAGCCGACGATGGAACTGCGACCGCCAAGATCGCCGCCGGATTGCTCGCGGACTCCGCCACGAAGGTCATCCTCCGTCAAGCACCCGACCAGCTGGACGCCGCAGTGAACTACTTCGGGCTCACCGAACCCGAAGCGGCCATCGTCGGGCATCTCACACGCGGTCGAGCCCTTTGGAAGCTGGGCGGGCGCACTGCCGTCGTGCACCACGTCCTCGCCCCGGCCGAATGGGTCCTGTCCGACACCGACGCACGCATGCACGGCAACCCCACCGGGTTCCGGGCTTCTGGACCAGAAATCTCGGGAACCGAAGCGGGTGCGGCGTGAGGATGGTAGCGGGAGGGCCGGGTTCGGGGAACCGGCGAGCGCGACTGGTTGATGGCGTCGGTCTGGCGGGCTGCCGGCGGTGTGCGGGTGGCGAGTTGTCAGTCGTCGTCGCGATCGTCGTCGTCATCGTCGAAGAGGGCTTCGCGTCCTTCGTTGAGGAGCAGCACGACGATGCCGAGTGCGGCGACGGGGTCGGCCCACCACCAGCCGAAGAGGCTGTTGAGCAGCAGGCCGATGAGGACGACGGCGGAGAGGTAGACACAGGCGAAGGTCTGGGCGCTGTCGGCGATTCCGGCGCGGCTGTTGAGCCCGGTGGCGACCTGTCGCTTCTTCCAGGCGAGGATCGGCATGACGATCAGCGACGCGGTCGTGAGGGCGATCCCGACCGTCGACGCGTCGGGTGGCTCGCTGCTGAGGAGGGAGCGGACCGCTTCGAATCCGACGACGGCGGCGAGGATGAAGAAGCTGATTCCGATGAGGCGGGTGGCTTGGTGC
>DATLIA010000152.1:0-20470 GCA_035540215.1 Actinokineospora sp.
GGGCCGGGCAGGCCGATGCCGACGCCCGCGAGCGGCGTGTGCGCGAGACCGGACTTGGCCAGCAGCGCCCGCCACGCCGCGATCAGCAGCGGCAGCACGACGTCTGGGCCTTCGGCGATGTCGAGTTCGAGCTTGTCGGTGGCGAGCAGCGCCCCGGTCAGGTCGGCTACCGCGATGGTGGCGTGCGTGGCGCCCACCTCGGCGGCGAGCGCGACCCTGGCCATCGCGTTGAACACGAACCGGCCCGCGGGCCTGCCGCCGGTGGAGACACCGTTGCCGCCGTCGGTGATGAGCCCCGCGTCGAGCAGGGCGTCGAGGCGGGCGCGCACGGTCGACCTGGCCAGGCCGGTCTCGACCACGAACTCGGCTCTGGTGCGGGGTCTGCCGTCTCGCAGCAGGCGCAGGAGCTCACCCGGCGACCCGGGGTTGGTTGGGATGACGTCGGCTTCCACGGTTGCAGTCAACCAGAAATGTCCTAAGTTGGCCTCTAGCTGTCACCCGTGCGTCTTAACTGTTGCGCAACTGGGCGGACTTTTGATTGACATCCGCCAATAGTCCCCCTAGGGTTCGCCACATGACTGTGACCCACCTAACTTTGGCGGCCGGAGACGGCGTGGCCGAGGCCAAAACCCTGCGCACCGCGGTCGTCGGTGCCGGGTTCATGGGCCGCGTCCACGCCGAGGCCGCGCGGCGGGCGGGCGTCCGGGTCGTGGCGGCGCTGGGGGGCTCCCCGGCGAGCGCCGAGCGGGCCGCGCAGGCGCTTGGCGCCGAGCGCGGATACCCGACGCTGGAGGCGCTGCTGTCCGACGCCGACGTCGACGTCGTGCATGTGTGCACCCCGAACGCCCGCCATGCCGAGGTCACCGAGGCCGCGCTCGCCGCAGGCCTGCACGTGATCTGCGAGAAGCCGCTGGCCACCGGGGTCGCCGACGCGACCCGACTGTTCGAGGCGGCCCAGGGTCGAGTCGCCACCGTGCCCTTCGTCTACCGGTTCCACCCGATGGTCCGTGAACTGCGCGCCCGGCTCGCGAGCGGCGAGGCCGGGGTCGTCTCCACCGTCGTCGGCGGCTACCTGCAGGACTGGCTGTCGCGGTCGACCGACGACGACTGGCGCGTGGACTCGGCCCTCGGTGGCCCGTCGCGCGCCTTCGCCGACATCGGCTCGCACTGGTGCGACCTGTTCGAGTTCGTCACCGGTGACCGGATCGTCCGGCTGTCGGCGCAGACCGCGGTCGTGCACGAGCGGCCGACGGCGTCGAACGCCTCGACCGAGGACGTCGCCTCCGTCCACTTCGCCACCGCCGCGGGCATCCTGGGCACACTGGTCGTCTCGCAGGTGGCCGCGGGACGCAAAAACCGCCTGCACCTGGAGATCTCCGGCACCGAGGCCAGCTTCGGCTTCGACCAGGAGGACCCGGAGCGGCTGTGGGTCGGCAGGCGCGAGGGCAACCAGACGCTGCTGCGCGACCCGGACACGCTGTCGGCCGACGCGGCCCGCTACGCGGTGTTGCCCGCCGGTCACGCCCAGGGCTACCAGGATTGCTTCGACGCCTTCGTCGCCGATACTTACCGCGCCGTGAACGGCGAGGCACCTGACGGCCTGCCCACCTTCGCCGACGGGCTGCGCGCCGTGCGGATCACCGACTCGGTGCTCGCCTCGGCAGCCGCGGGCGGGGCCTGGATCGAGGTGGCCGGATGACAACGACACTTCCGCCCGTCGTACGCCTTGAGGGGATCCACAAAGGATTCCTCGGCAACCCCGTGCTCCGCGGGGTCGACCTGGACCTGCACGCGGGTGAGGTCCACGCGCTGATGGGGGAGAACGGCGCTGGGAAGTCCACTCTGCTCAAGGTCCTGGCCGGGGTGCACAAGCCCGACTCCGGCACCATCACCGTCGGCGCCCGCGCCATGTCGTTCTCCGCGCCGCACGAGGCGCAGGCGGCGGGCATCGCGATCATCCACCAGGAATTCACCCTGCTGGAGCACCGGACCGTCGCCGAGAACGTCTACCTGGGCCGCGAACCCGTCCGCAGGGGACAGGTCGACCGCCGCAAGATGGTGGCCGACACCCGCGACCTGCTCGACTGGCTCGGCGAGGACGGGATCGACCCGAACGCGCCGGTGACCAGGCTGTCGGTGGCCCAGCGCCAGGTCGTGGAGATCGTCAAGGCGCTCTCCACCGACGCGACCGTGCTCGCGATGGACGAGCCGACCGCCGCGCTGGCCGACCACGAGGTCGAACTGCTCTACGACCTCGTCGCCCGACTGCGCGAGCGCAAGATCGCGATCCTCTATGTCTCCCACCGGATGCGTGAGGTCTTCGACCTCAGCCAGCGCATCACCGTCCTCAAGGACGGCGCGTTCGTGCACTGCGCGCCGACGGAGGAGCTGACCTCCGACCAGCTCGTGCGCTACATGGTCGGCCGCCCGCTCGACGGGCTCTACCCCGACCGGGCCACCGAGTCCGACCTCGGCGCCGTGCGGCTGTCGCTGCGCAACGCGGAGAACTCGCGGGTGCGCGACGTGAGCCTCGACGTGCGCGCGGGTGAGATCGTCGGCATCGCGGGCCTGCAGGGTTCCGGCCGCTCGGCGATCGCGCGAGCCGTCTGGGGCGTGCAGCCGTTCACCTCCGGTGTGATGGAGATCGACGGTGTCCCGCAGCGGATCCGCGGCCCGCGGGCGGCGGTGCGCAAGGGGATCGCGTTCGTCACCGAGGACCGCAAGGGCGAAGGTCTCGCCCTGCACCAGTCGGTTCGCGACAACGCACTTCTCGTGCGCCGAGCCGCGCTGCGCGGCGCCAAGGCGCGCAGGCACACCGATCTCGCCGAACTGCTGAAGTCGGTCACCGTCGTCTCGCGTGGGCAACACCAGGAGGTCCGATACCTCTCCGGTGGCAACCAGCAGAAGGTCGTCCTCGCCAAGTGGCTCGCGGTGGCGCCCAAGGTGCTGATCGTCGACGAGCCGACCCGCGGCATCGACGTCGGTGCCAAGCAGACCGTGCACCAGCTGCTGCGCGAGCTGGCCAAGAACGGCGTGGCCATCCTGATGATCTCCTCGGAACTGCCCGAGCTGATCGGCATGAGCGACCGGATCCTGGTGATGCACGAAGGTGCCGTCGCGGGCGAGCTGCCCGCCGGTGCCAGTGAGGAAGCCGTCATGGGACTCGCGACCGGGCACGGGGTGTCGGAATGAGCATTGTGGAAGCGAAGGTTCCCGTGAAGCGCAACATACCCGCGCCCCGCGCGTGGAAGACGGGCATCACCCCGACGGTCACCGTCTACTTGGCACTGTTCGCACTCCTGGTGGTCGGCAGCATCCTGGTGTCGATGAAGGGTGGCGTGCTGCTCGACCAGGGCGGCATCCTCAACATCCTCACCCGCAGCACCGTCCTTGGGCTCGTCGCGGTCGGACAGACGATGGTGATCGTCACCGGCTCGCTCGACCTGTCGGTGGCCTACCTGATCGGCCTGTGCTCTCTGGTCGCGGCCGAGACCATGGACGGCCAGGAGTCCATGATGGCCCCGGCCGTGCTGCTCGCCCTCGGCGTGGCCGCCGTCGTCGGTCTGGTCAACGGCCTGGTCATCACCGTGCTCAAGGCCAACGCGTTCATCGCCACGCTCGGTGTGGCGCTGATCCTGCGCGGCTACCTCGAGGACAACTACACCGGGCCCGCGGGCAGTGTGCCGCGCGCCTTCCAGCACCTCGGCTTCGACCGGATGGGTCCGGTGCCGGTGGCTTCCCTGCTGATGGTGGGGATCGCGGCGGCGGCGTGGTGGTTCATGCGGCGAACCCGTACCGGCTACCACATGTACGCCGTCGGCGGTGAGATCGACTTCGCCCGGCTCTCGGGTGTGCGCACCGGCCGGACCATCGTGATCGCCCACATACTGTGCGCTGTCGCGGCCGGGCTAGCCGGGGTGTTCCTGGCCAGCAGGCTCGGCTCGGGCGCGCCGTACGTCGGCACGGACGCGGGCTACGACCTGGAGTCCATCGCGGCCGTCGTCCTCGGCGGCGCGGCGCTCGCGGGCGGCCGGGGCGGTGTCGTCGGAACCATCGGCGGTGTGCTCATTCTGGCCACTTTGGACACATTGTTCGACGATCTCGCGGTCGACCCGTTCTTCAAGGATGTCGTGCGCGGCATCGTCCTCATCCTCGCGGTGGCGCTCTACGCCCGCCGCCAGCTCAGCAGGAGGTCGGCGTGACCACGCGGACGACATGGCGGCCCAGGCTGGCCGAGGGCACCGCGCCGGTTCTCGTCGTGCTGGTCGCCCTGCTCATCGGCCTGGCCATCGCGGGCCCGGCCTACGCCGAACCCAGTGGATACCTCGCGCTGCTCAAGCGCGCCGCGCCGCTGGTGATCCTGGCCATCGGACAGTACTTCGTCGTGGTGTCAGGCGGTTTCGACCTGTCCGTCGGCTCGCTGGTGACCGCCGAGGTGGTGATCGCCGCACGGCTGATCGACGGGCAGGAGTCGGCCACGGCGTGGGTGATTCCATTGCTTCTTGGTTTCGGTGTCCTCATTGGACTTGTCAACGGGCTCATCACCACTAAGCTTTTGGTGCCGTCGTTCATCGTGACGCTGGGAATGCTGCTGGTGCTCGACGGCGCGGTGTTCCTGTGGACGGGCGGTGCCCCCCGCGGCGCGCTCACGCCTTCGTTCCGGGTGTTCGGCCGGGGCGGGGTCGAGGTCCCGCTGCTGGGCCAGGTGCCGTGGTCGGTGGTGATCCTGCTGGTCGTCCTGGTCGCCGCGGTGCTGTTCATGCGCGCTGGTATCGGCCGCACCCTCGTCGCCGTCGGCGACAACGAGGAAGCGGTGCGCCTGGCGGGCGGCAAGGTCGAACACCTGAAGATCCTCGCCTTCGTGCTGTCGGGACTGCTGGCCGCGCTGGCGGCGATCCTGCTCGGCGGCTTCGCCGGGGTGTCCGCTCAGGTCGGTGAGGGCTTGGAGTTCCGCGCCATCACCGCCGTGGTCCTCGGTGGTGTCCTGCTCGGTGGCGGCCGTGGTTCGGTCGTGGCCGCCGCGGCGGGCGCGCTGTCGCTGGAAGCTCTCTTCTCTCTGCTCAACCTGCTTGGGGTCTCCGGCGCGCTGGAGTCCGCGGTGCAGGGCGTGATCATCATCGCGGCCGTCGCCTACGCCTCCCTCGGCGCGGGTCTGCGGCACCGGGTCTTCCCTCGCAAGGCCCGACTCGAACCGGCTCCCCGCTAATAACCAGTAGTACCAAGGAGAAACAGATGAACCGGAAGTGGTGTATCGCCGCCGTCGCGGGCGCGCTCGCGTTGGCGGGGTGTTCCAGCGACCTGCCCGCGGACAGCGGCTCGGGGAGCAGTGCGGCTGCCAAGCCGACCGAGGCAGCGGCCAAGTCGAAGTTCTTCGACCAGGCGGTCTACGACAAGCAGCTCAAGCAGCGCTCGATCAGCCCTGAGGGCCCCGACGGCAAGCCGTGGGAGCAGATGCTCGCCCCCGAGCTGGTCGACACCGCCAAGTTCGCCAAGCCCGGCGGCAACTACAACCTGTGCTTCTCCAACGCGGCGGTCAACAACCCGTGGCGCCAGGTCGGCTGGAAGACCATGCAGGAGGAGATGAAGCTGCACAAGGAGATCGCCAAGTTCACGGTGCTCGACGCTGAGGGCAAGGACGACAAGCAGATCAGTGACCTGCAGTCCTTCGCCTCCCAGGGCTGCAGCGCGATCATCGTCTCGCCGAACACCACCGCGACGCTGACCCCGGCCGTCGAGGCCGCCTGCAAGACCAACGTGCCGGTCATCGTGTTCGACCGCGGTGTCACCACCGACTGCCCGGTCACCTTCATCCACCCCATCGGTGGCTTCGCCTTCGGCGCCGACGGTGCCGAGTTCCTCAAGAGCAAGGTGAAGGAAGGCGGCAAGGTTCTCGCGCTGCGCATCCTCCCGGGTGTCGACGTGCTGGAGCAGCGCTGGGCCGCGGCCAACGAGATCTTCGCGGGCAGCAAGCTCAAGGTCGTCGGCGTCGAGTTCACCGATGGTGACGCCGCCAAGACCAAGAGCATCGTCAGTGACTACCTCCAGCGTGAGGGCACCATCGACGGCATCTGGATGGACGCGGGCGCCACGTCGGTCGCCGCGATCGAGGCCTTCCAGGACGCGAACGTCGCCCTCCCCGCGATCGTCGGTGAGGACCAGCAGGACTTCCTGAAGCTGTGGAAGACCGAGAAGCTGACCGCCGTCGCCCCGACCTACCCGACCTACCAGTGGCGTACCCCGGTCATCGCCGCCCTGAAGATCCTCAACGGCCAGCAGGTCCCCAAGGAGTGGGTGCTCCCGCAGCCGAAGATCACTTCGGACAACGTCGACGGCTTCGTCAAGTCCGACATGCCGCCGCTGCACTACGCGATGTGTGGCTGCGAGTCCATGTCCGGTTACCCCGGCCCCTGGAAGTAGCGGCCATATGCACGCGATCGGCGTGAACACCTGGGTCTGGACGTCCCCCCTCGACGACGAGTCGATCACCGAGCTCGCGGGCAAGGCGGCGGGCTGGGGGTTCGATGTGCTCGAACTCCCGGTGGAGAACGTCGGTGACTGGAGCCCCGCGCATGCCGCGCGGGTGCTCGCCGAGCATGGTCTCGGTGCGAGTGTGTGCCTGGTGATGCCACCCGGCCGCGAACTCGTCGCCACCGACGCGGCGACCGTGAAGTCCACACAGGACTATCTTCGGTCCGTTGTGGACATCGCGGCGGAGATCGGCTCGCCGGTCATCGCCGGACCCGCGTACACGTCGGTCGGCCGCACGTGGCGGCTGTCCGCCTCCGAACGGACAGCCGCCTACGCGGAGCTGCGCGACCACCTCGCCCCCGTCGTCGAGCACGCCCGCTCGGCCGGGGTGCGAGTGGCGGTCGAGCCGCTCAACCGGTATGAGACCAGCCTGCTCAACACCGTCGCCCAGACGCTCGCCGCCATCGACGGGCTGCCGGTCGACGGCTGCGGGATCGCGCTGGACTTCTACCACCAGAACATCGAAGAGCAGGACGTCGCCGCCGCGATCCGGGCGGCGGGTGCGCACATCGCCCACGTGCAGGTGTGCGCCAACGACCGCGGCGCCCCCGGCGCGGACCACCTCGACTGGCCCGGCCTGCTGGCCGCGCTGGCCGACGCGGGCTACACCGGGCCGCTGTGCATCGAGTCGTTCACCGCGGAGAACGCGAGCATCGCGACCGCGGCGTCGATCTGGCGCCCGCTGGCCGCGAGCCAGGACGCGCTCGCCATCGACGGTCTCGGCTTCCTCCGGGAGGTCGTCGGGAAGTCCGTCTAGGCGGTTGGCTCGATGACCGTCACCGACGCCGGTGTGTCGGTGAGACAGCAAGTGTGTGCCGACAGTGAGGGTCGGGGTGTGGTGCCGTTCGCGCCCTTCTGCGACTGACGCGACCGAGTTAACCTCCGCACTGCGCGGGAGCAAGAACGTCGGGGTGTGGTTGCCGGGCCGCACCCAGGACGGCAGGCGTCGGGTGGGATCCTCCGCCCGGCGCCTGCCCGCGATGGACAGCTAGTCAGAGCGAGGGAAGGACGGCGCCATGACACGAACCGGGCTGTGGCTGATCGGGGCACGGGGGTCGGTCGCGACCACCGCCGTCAGCGGCCTGCTGGCCTTGCGCGCGGGTCTCGCGCCGCCGACCGGGTGCGTCACCCAGCGGCCGGAGTTCGCCGACGTGCCATTACCCGGGTGGGATGACATCGTCGTCGGCGGACACGACGACGTGTCGACCCCCCTGGAGAAGTGCGCCGAACCGCTCGCGCAGGCAGGCGTCATCCCGCACCACCTGCTCGCGCACATCGCACCCGGGTTGCGCGCCGTCGACGCGGAGATCCGCGACGGCTACCACCCGGTGACCCACCAGGGCGACCAGGCCGAGGCCGCGCGTCGGATGGCCGCCGACATCACCGGCTTCCAGGAACGGCACGACCTCGCGCGCGTCGTCGTGGTCAACGTGTCGTCGACCGAGCCGCCCGTGCCGTTCACGCCGGAACACGACGACCTCGCCGCTCTTGAGGCGGCCATGGCCGACCCGGGCCGCGCGGTGCTGCCGCCGAGTTCGCTCGCCGCCTACGCCGCCCTGCGCGCCGGTGCGTCCTTTGTCGACTTCACCCCGTCCACGGGGATCTCGCTGCCGGTGCTCGACCGACTGGCCCGCGACCTTGGCCTGCCGTACGCGGGCCGGGACGGCAAGACCGGCGAGACGCTGCTGCGGACCGTGCTCGCGCCCATGTTCACCGCCCGGGCCCTGCGGGTGCGGTCCTGGGCGGGTACCAACCTCCTCGGCGGCGGTGACGGCGCGACGCTGCAGAGCCCGGCGAGCGCGGCGAGCAAGCTGGAGTCCAAGGCCCGCGGCCTGGCCTCGCTGCTCGGCCACGATGTCACCGCGCCACTGCACATCGACAACGTGCCCGATCTCGGCGAGACCAAGACCGCGTGGGACCACGTGTCCTTCGAGGGTTTCCTCGGCGCCCGTATGACCTTGCAGTTCACCTGGACCGGTTTGGACTCCTCGCTCGCGGCGCCGCTGGTGCTCGACCTGGCCAGGCTCACCGCGGCCGCCCACGCCGACGGCCAGTCCGGCGCGCTGGGCGCGCTGGCGTTCTTCTTCAAGGACCCCTTCGGCTCCGACGAGCACCGCTTCGCCGAGCAGACCCGCGAGCTGTACCGCTGGGCGGGGGAGTTGAGAGCGTGAACCCCTACATCGATCTTGTCCGCGCACCCGCCGCGCTGACCGTGCTCGGCGACACCGTCGCCGGAGCCGCCGCGAGCGGTCGGCCGCTCGCGGGCAGGCGGCTGCTGCTGCCGCTCTCGTCGGTCGCGCTGTACTGGTCCGGCATGGCGCTCAACGACTGGTCCGATCGTCGGTTGGACGCAGCCGAGCGGCCGGAGCGGCCCATCCCGTCCGGCCAGATCAGCCCGAACGCCGCACTGGCCACGGCGACCGCGCTGAGCGCCGTCGGGCTCGGGATCGCGGCGTGGGCAGGCGGCCGCGACGCGCTGAAGGTCGCGGGCCTGCTCGCCGCGGCCGTCTGGTCCTACGACACCGTCCTCAAGTCCACCCCGGCCGGGCCCGCGGCGATGGCCGCGTGCCGAGGGCTCGACGTGCTGCTCGGCGCTGGTCAGGCGCGTGCCAAAACCGCCCTTCCCGCGGCGGCCGCCATGGCCTGCCACACCTTCGCCGTGACGTCGCTGTCGCGCGGCGAGGTCAACGGCGGTTCGGTCGCCTCCGCCCACGCCGCGTTCGGCGGCACCATCGCCGCGGCGCTCACCGCGGTCGGCGGTCCGGCGCGGTCGTGGCGGCACCGGGCCGCCGCCGCGGTCGGGGCGAGCGGCTACGCCGCGTTCGTCGGCCGGGCCCAGCTCGCCGCCGCGTCCGATCCCGGCGCGGGAACCGTGCGCCAGGCGACCAAGGCCGGGATCCACGGCATGGTCCCGCTGCAGTCCGCCCTGGCCGTGCGTGGCGGGTCGACGCTGGCCGCCGCCGTGGTTGCCATGGCGCTGCCGCTGGCGCGGCGGCTGAGCCGGAAGGTGAGCCCGACATGACCTTCCACCTCGGCTACGGCACCAACGGCTTCGCGAACCACCGCCTGGACGACGCCCTGGCGGTGATCGCCGATCTCGGCTACACCGGGGTCGCGCTCACCCTCGACCACCACCACCTCGACCCGTTCGCCGACGACATCGGCGACCAGGTCGACCGGGTCGCCGCCCGCGTCGACCAGCTCGGACTGCGCGTCGTCATCGAGACCGGGGCGCGGTACCTGCTCGACTCGCGGCGCAAACACCACCCCACCCTGGTCAGTGAGGACCAGGAGCGGCGGATCGACTTCCTGGTGCGGGCCGCCCGGATCGCCACGGACCTGGGTGCGGACTGTGTGTCGTTCTGGTCGGGGATCGGCCCGGCGCAGACCTGGCCCCGGCTGCGCGACGGGGTCGCCGAACTGCTCGACCGGACCGACAATGTCCTCTTCGGACTCGAACCGGAGCCGGGCATGCTCGTGGAGACCCTCGACGACGCGTTGCGGCTGCGCGAGGAACTGGGTCGGCCGGACCGGCTGCGGATCACCCTCGACGTCGGGCACTGCGTCGCGGTCGAGCCCGTCGACGCGGCCGAGTGCGTCCGCCGGGCGGGCGACCTGCTCGTCAACGTCCAGCTCGATGACATGCTCCCGGGCGTCCACGAGCACCTGGAGTTCGGTGACGGCGCCCTCGACCTGCCCGCCACCCTCGCCGCGCTCGATGAGATCGGCTACACCGGGCTGGCCGCGGTCGAGCTGCCCCGGCACAGCCACGCCGCCCCTGACGTGGCCAAGCGGTCGATCGACGCGCTCCGGGCCGCGCTGCCCGGGTCCACTGTGGAGCACCCGTGGCTGCTCGCCGCCGAACGGTCTGTCCGGTCGACGCCCGACTCGATCCGCAGGCTGTTCCCCGCGGTCGGCCGTGAGGTGGGCCGCGAGAGCGACGACGTCGCGCGCACCCGCCTGCTCGTCGCCTACGCGGCCGTTGTCGAGGCCGATGGCCTCGGCCAGGAGCTGACCGCCCTCTACCGCTACGGCGACGACGGCGAGCGTCGTGGCGTGCTGCACGCACTCGGCGAAGTGGGCGAGCTGGCGCCGGACGCGGGCGTCGAGATCGTCAAGGACGCGTTGCGCACCAACGACACCAGCCTCGTCGCCGCGGCGCTCGGGCCGTTCGCCGCCGACCACCTCGACCAGCACGCGTGGCGGCACGGCGTCCTCAAGTGCCTGTTCACCTCGATCCCGCTGGCCGCGGTCGCCGGGCTCGACCGGCGCGTCGACGCGGAACTGCTGCGCATGGTCGCCGCCTTCGCCGACGAACGCCGCGCCGCGGGCCGCGCCGTGCCCGACGACGCCGTCGACCTGTTGAGGAGCCACTCCTGATGCGCATCTTCGATCCCCACATCCACATGACCTCCCGCACCACCGACGACTACGAGGCGATGTACGCCGTCGGCGTGCGCGCCATCGTCGAGCCCGCGTTCTGGCTGGGACAGCCGCGCACCTCGGTCGGCTCGTTCGTCGACTACTTCGACGCGCTCATCGGCTGGGAGCGGTTCCGGGCCGCCCAGTTCGGCATCAAGCACCACTGCACGATCGCGCTGAACCCCAAGGAGGCCAACGATCCGCGCTGCGCGGAGGTGCTGGACCTGCTGCCGCGCTATCTGGCCAAGGACGGCGTCGTCGCCGTCGGCGAGATCGGCTACGACTCGATGACGCCGGAGGAGGACCACGCGTTCTCCGCCCAGTTGCAGCTGGCCATCGAGCACGGCCTGCCCGCGCTGGTGCACACCCCACATCGCGACAAGGCATCAGGCACCCAGCGCACCCTGGACATCGTCGCCGACTCGGGGCTGCCCGCCGAGCGCGTCGCGGTGGACCACCTCAACGAGCTGACCGTGCGCGTGGTCAAGGAGTCCGGCAGCTGGATGGGCTTCTCGGTCTACCCGGACACCAAGATGGACGAGACGCGGATGGTCGCGATCCTCAAGGAGTACGGCACCGAGCGTGTCCTGGTGAACTCGGCGGCCGACTGGGGCCGCTCCGACCCGCTCAAGACCCACAAGACGGGCCTGGCGATGCTGGAGGCAGGATTCGCCGAGTCCGATGTGGACAAGGTGCTCTGGCAGAACCCGGTCGAGTTCTACGGGCAGAGCGGCCGACTCATCCTGGACGACCTGGCCGCCGACGCCGAGACGTTCCAGGGCAACTCGGTGCTGCGCGGTGAACGCGCGTGATCCCGGCCTACTGCACCAACGTCCACCCGGCCGAGGACCTGGCGGGCATCATCGCCCAGCTCGACCGCTACGCCGTGCCGGTCCGCGAGGAACTGGAAGCCGACACCCTCGCGCTGGGCCTGTGGCTGTCCGCGCCGGTCGCCCGCGCGCTGGCGTCGGACGCGACCGCGCGCCGCGGCTTCCGTGCCGAACTCGACGCGCGCGGGCTGACGGTCAGCACGCTCAACGCCTTCCCGTACGGCGGTTTCCACGACGAGGTCGTCAAGCACGCCGTCTACCTGCCGACCTGGGCCGACCGCAAGCGAGTGGCCTACACCGCCGACTGCGCGACCGTTCTGGCCGACCTGCTGCCGGACACGGCGGACTACGGCAGCATCTCGACGCTGCCGCTGGCCTGGCGCGACCCCTGGACGGCCGCCGACGACGCCCGCGCGCGGGTCGCCTTCGACAAGATCACCCAGGTGCTGCGGACGGCGTCGGACCGGCCGATCCGGCTCGCCGTCGAACCGGAGCCGGGGTGTGTGCTCGACACCGTGGCCGACGCCGTGACCTGGCTGGCCGGGCAGGTCGACCCCGACCACGTCGGGATCTGCCTGGACACTTGCCACCTCGCGGTGTCCTTCGCCGACCCGGCCGACACCGTCGCGGCGATCGCCGCGGCCGGGCTGTCGGTGGTCAAGGTGCAGGCGTCGGCGGCGCTGCACATCGAGGAGCCGCACACCGCCGAGGCCAGGGCCGCGCTCGCCGAATTCGCCGAACCCCGCTACCTGCACCAGGTCCGGGCGAACACACCCGTCGGCGTGCTCGCCGCCGACGACCTGCCCGAGGCCATCGACACCCTCCCCGCCGCGCACCCGTGGCGGGTCCACTTCCACGTCCCTCTGCACGCCGCCCCGCCCGCGCCGCTCGCCTCGACCACCGACGTCCTGCTCGCCGCGGTCACCGCCCTGAGGTCGACCGGCGCGCCGCTGCCGCACGTCGAGGTGGAGACCTACACCTGGACGGTCCTGCCCGGATCCGACCAGACGACGCTGGCCCATGGCATCGCCGCGGAACTGCGTTGGGCCGAGACAAGCCTGGGAGCAGCCGTATGAAGCCGTTGGTCGTCATCAATGTCGTGGGGATGACTCCCCGGCTGCTGCCGCACATGCCCAATGTCGCGGGCATCGCGGCGAAGGGCTGGAAAGCCGAGTTGGGCACGGTGCTGCCCGCGGTCACGTGCAGCGTGCAGTCGACCCTGCTCACCGGCCTGACGCCCGCCGAACACGGCATCGTCGGCAACGGGTGGTACTTCCGCGACCTGGGCGAGGTGCACCTCTGGCGCCAGCACAACGCGCTGGTCGCGGGGGAGAAGGTGTGGGAGACCGCGCGCCGCGCCCACCCCGGCTACACCGCGGCGAACGTGTGCTGGTGGTACGCGATGGGCGCCTCGACCGACATCACCGTCACCCCGAGGCCGATCTACCACGCCGACGGCCGCAAGTCGCCCGACTGCTATGTCCGCCCGGTCGCCCTGCACGACCGGCTGACCGGGGCGCTCGGCGACTTCCCGCTGTTCCAGTACTGGGGCCCGACCGCGTCGATCGTGTCGAGCAAGTGGATCGTCGACGCCGCCCGCAAGATCCTCGCCGACGAGCACCCCGACCTGCTGCTCGTCTACGTCCCGCACCTCGACTACGACCTGCAGCGCTTCGGCCCGGACTCGCCCGCGGCCATCGCGGCGGCCAAGGACGTGGACGCGGCGATCGCGCCCCTGCTCGCCGACGCCGAGGCGGCGGGCGCGACGGTGGTCGCACTGTCGGAGTACGGGATCACCGCCGCGCGCAAGCCGGTCGACATCAACCGCGAGCTGCGCAAAGAGGGCCTGCTGGAGGTCTACACCCAGGCGGGCATGGAGTACCTCGACCCGTGGACCTCGCGGGCCTTCGCCGTCGCCGACCACCAGATCGCCCACGTCTACGTCGCCGACCCGGCCGACGTGCCAAAGGTGAAGGCGATCCTGAACGAGCTGCCCGGCGTGGACACGGTGTTCGACCGCGAAGGCCAGGCAGCGGTCGGGCTCGACC
This sequence comes from Actinokineospora sp., assembly GCA_035540215.1. Taxonomy (GTDB): domain Bacteria; phylum Actinomycetota; class Actinomycetes; order Mycobacteriales; family Pseudonocardiaceae; genus Actinokineospora. The sequence goes on from DATLIA010000152.1 coordinate 13,829, forward strand.
ACGAGCGGTCGGGTGAACTCGTCGCCATCGCCGAACCCGACGCCTGGTTCACCTATTACTACTGGCTTAACGACGACCGCGCGCCCGACTTCGCCCGCGGCGTCGACATCCACCGCAAGCCCGGCTACGACCCGGCCGAGCTGTTCTTCAACCCGACCGACCCGATGGTCAAGGCCAAGGCCGGGCTGAACCTGGCCCGCAAGAAGCTCGGCCTGCGGTACACGATGAACGTGGTGACACTGGACCCGTCCGTCGTGCGCGGCACCCACGGCAGGCTGCCCGACCAGGCCGAGGACGGCCCGGTGCTGCTGTGCTCCGACCCAGAAGTCCCCGCGGCCGTCGAGCGCGACGGCCGCATCGCCGCCACCGATGTCCGTGACCTCCTGCTCGACCTGCAGGGGATTTCCTTGAAGGAGTCAGCTCGATGAGCCGCCCCGTCACCCTGTTCACCGGCCAGTGGGCCGACCTGCCCTTCGACGAGGTGTGCGCGCTCGCGGCGAAGTGGGGCTACGACGGAGTGGAGATCGCCTGCTCCGGCGACCACTTCGAGGTCGACCGCGCCGTCGCCGAGGACGGCTACGTCGAGGCCAAGCTCGCCCAGCTCGACCGGCACGGCTTGAAGGTCTTCGCCATCTCCAACCACCTCGTCGGCCAGGCGATCTGCGACGACCCGATCGACTTCCGCCACCAGGCGATCCTCCCTGCCCGCGTCTGGGGCGACGGGGAGCCCGAGGGCGTCCGGCAGCGCGCCGCCGCCGACATGGCCGACACCGCGCGGGCCGCGGCCAAGCTCGGGGTGGACACCGTCGTCGGGTTCACCGGATCGAAGATCTGGAAGTACGTCGCGATGTTCCCGCCGGTGCCGGAGTCGGTGATCGAGGACGGCTACGCCGACTTCGCCCGCCGCTGGAACCCCATCCTCGACGTCTTCGACGAGGTCGGCGTCCGCTTCGCCCACGAAGTTCACCCGTCCGAGATCGCCTACGACTTCTGGACCACCAAGCGCACCCTGGACGCCATCGACAACCGGCCCGCCTTCGGCCTCAACTGGGACCCGTCGCACTTCGTCTGGCAGGACCTCGACCCGGTCGGCTTCATCCTCGACTTCGCCGACCGGATCTACCACGTCGACTGCAAGGACACCCGCAAGCGCTTCGACGGCCGCGGCGGCCGCATGGGCTCGCACCTGCCGTGGGGACACCCGCGCCGGGGCTGGGACTTCGTCTCGACCGGCCACGGCGACGTGCCGTGGGAGGACTGCTTCCGCGCGCTGAACGCCATCGGCTACAGCGGCCCGATCTCGGTCGAGTGGGAGGACGCGGGCATGGACCGGCTGCGCGGCGCCCAAGAGGCCGTCACGTTCGTGCGGAACCTGGTGTTCGACCCGCCCACCGCGTCCTTCGACGCGGCGTTCAGCACCCGGCCGGAGGCCGACGCCTGAGTGGACTGATCACATGCGAGAGATGCGCCGGTAGCGGCGGATGTCCGTCATCGAGGTCAGCAGGAGGAACAGTCCGAAGAGCACGCCCGCGCCGATGAGCGCGAGGAAGATGATGCCGAGTACTGCCATGGGCTTGCCTTCCGGCTAGCGGTGTCACCGCGCATGTCGAGACACGTAGGGTTACATCGTCGCACACTCGGGTTGCGTGATCCAGGTCACAAAGTTACCTTGGATCTAGCCGCCTCGACCCGAGGGAAGTGACCCGCCATGGCGTGGTCTGAACGCGACGAAGCAGGCGTGACCAGCCTCTTCGCCGCGCGCGTCGCTCCAATTGATGACCTGGCCGACCACGCCGAAGACGTGGCCAGGGCTTGTCACGCGATGGCTGCGAGTTTCCACAGAGGCGGGACACTCATCGTGTTCGGCAACGGCGGGCCGAGTACGGACGCCCAGCATGTCGCGGTCGAGTTCGTACACCCGGTGATCGTCGGAAAGCGTGCTCTTCCCGCCATCTCGCTCACCGCCGACGTCGCCACGGTGACCGGGGTGGCCAATCGGTACGGGCTGGCCGAGGTGTTCGCCCACCAGCTCCGGATCCTTGGTGGACCCAAGGACATCGCCCTCGGCATCTCCAGTGACGGGAACTGCGCCAACGTCCAGAAGGGCCTGGCGCAGGCCCGTGCGTCGGGGATGTTGACCATCGCCATGGTCGGCGGGGACGGCGGCGCCATCGCGGCGGCCGCCGATGTGGACCACCTGCTGGTGGCCCGCTCGGCCGACCCGTTGGTCGTGAAGGAAGTTCACGTCACCACCTACCACATCCTCTGGGAGCTGGTGCACGTGTTCTTCGAGCATCCCGGCGTCCTCGAGCCGAGCTTCACGTGATCAGCGACCTTCCTGACCCCCGCGTCGTGGCCTGCCACGACGCGGTGTGCATCACCTGCGCCGACCAGGCGGTCGCCGTCACCGTGCTGACCCTCCTCGACGACGGGCTGGCCAAGGTGGACACCGGGTCGGGGGTCGAGGAGGTCAGCGTCGCGCTGGTCGCCGCCGAGGTGGGCGACGTCGTGCTGGTGCACGCGGGCGAGGCCATCGGGGTGATGCGGCCGTGACCGGCCACGCCGACATGCGGTCGCTCTATCCGTTCCTCTACTCCGGAGCGAGCGACCTCGACGCCGTGCTCACCGAGGTTCGTCGTTCCACAGTGGACAAGGCGCGCGAGATCATGGCCTTGCGCGCCACCGTGCTCGACCGCGACGGCGAGCGGCTCCTCGCGTGCGCCGCCGACATGGCCGCCCGGTTCGACCGTGGCGGCAGGCTGCTGACCTTCGGCAACGGCGGCAGCTCCACCGACTCGCAGGACATGGCCAGCCTGTTCCTGAGCCCGGCGGGCGCTGCGCCGCCGCTGCCCGCCTTCGGGCTGACCAATGACATCGCCGTGGTGACGGCGCTGTCCAACGACGTCGGGTTCGACGTGGTGTTCTCCCGCCAGATCGGCGCTTTCGGGCGCCAGGAGGACATCGCGGTCGGGTTGTCCACCAGCGGCAACTCCGACAACCTCGTGCGCGCCTTCGACGAGGCGAGCAGGCGCGGCCTGCTCACCGTGGGGATCGCGGGCTACGAGGGCGGCAAGATGGCCGAACTGGACAGCATCGACCACCTGTTCGTGGTCCCGTCTCCCTCGGTCCATCGGATCCAGGAAGCGCAGACCACCATTTACCACGTCTTGTGGCAACTGACCGTGAACGCCCTGACCCGGGGGTGAGACAACCGTGACGACTTCGGCTGCAGAAACGACCGGCGCCAAGGCCGAGGAAGAGTCCCCGATCATCCACATCCTGTGGATCAACGCGGGCCTCTCCTGCGACGGCGACTCGGTCGCACTGACCGCGGCGACCCAGCCAAGCATCGAGGAGATCGTGCTCGGCGCGCTGCCCGGTCTGCCCAAGATCCAAGTGCACTGGCCACTCATCGACTTCGAGTGCGGCCCGGAGACGGGCGCGGACAACTTCATCGAGTGGTTCCACAAGGCCGACCGCGGCGAACTGGAACCGTTCGTGCTGGTCGTCGAGGGATCCATCCCGAACGAGGCGATCAAGTCCGAGGGCTACTGGTGCGGGTTCGGCAACAACCCGGCCACCGGCCAGCCGATGACCACCAGCGAGTGGCTCGACCGGCTGACCCCCAAGGCACTGGCCGTGCTCGCGGTCGGGACGTGCGCGACCTACGGCGGCATCCACGCCATGGCGGGCAACCCGACCGGCGCCATGGGCGTGCCCGACTACCTCGGCTGGGACTGGAAGTCCAAGGCGGGCATCCCGATCGTCTGCGTGCCCGGCTGCCCGATCCACCCGGACAACCTCTCCGAGACGATCCTCTACCTGCTGTACCAGGCCGCCGGTCAGGCGCCGATGATCCCGCTCGACGACCACCTCCGTCCACAGTGGCTCTTCGGCGCCACGGTGCACGAGGGCTGTGACCGCGCGGGCTACTACGAGCAAGGCCAGTTCGCCGACGAGTACGGCTCGCCCAAGTGCCTGGTGAAGCTGGGCTGCTGGGGCCCGGTCGTCAAGTGCAACGTGCCCAAGCGCGGCTGGATCAACGGCGTCGGCGGCTGCCCGAACGTCGGCGGCATCTGCATCGGCTGCACGATGCCCGGCTTCCCGGACAAGTTCATGCCGTTCATGGACGAACCGCCGGGCGCGAAGGTGTCCACGCGGGCCAGCGGCGCCTACGGGAAGTTGGTCCGGACGCTGCGCCACGTCACCGAACGCACCGTGGACAAGGAGCCGCGCTGGCGTTCCAAGGGCAAGAAGCTCACCACCGGCTACCAGTCCCGCTACTGACCTCGACAAGCGCGAAAGGGCACAGCTGTGACCACCACAAGCAACAAGTCCGATCTTGTCGAGATGGCGTGGGACCCGATCACCCGCATCGTCGGCAGCCTCGGTATCTACACGAAGATCGACTGGGCGGCCAAGCGCGTTGTCGAGTGCCACAGCACCTCGTCGGTGTTCCGTGGCTACAGCATCTTCATGAAGGGCAAGGACCCGCGCGACGCGCACTTCATCACCAGCCGCATCTGCGGCATCTGCGGTGACAACCACGCGACCTGCTCGGTCTACAACCAGAACATGGCCTACGGGGTCCGCCCGCCGCACCTGGGCGAGTGGATCATCAACCTCGGCGAGGCCGCCGAGTACATGTTCGACCACAACATCTTCCAGGAGAACCTGGTCGGGGTGGACTACTGCGAGCGGATGGTCCGCGAGACCAACCCCGGCGTCCTGGAACTGGCCAACCGCACTCCCGCCCCGCACGCCGAAGAGCACGGCTACAAGTTCATCGGCGACATCATGCGCTCGCTCAACCCGCTGGAGGGCGAGTTCTACCGTGAGGCGCTGCAGGTCAGCCGCTACACCCGCGAGATGTTCTGCCTCATGGAGGGCAGGCACGTCCATCCGTCCACTTTGTACCCGGGCGGCGTCGGCACGGTCGCGACGATCCAGCTGTTCACCGACTACCTCACCCGGCTCATGCGCTACGTGGAGTTCATGAAGCGGGTCGTCCCGATGCACGACGACCTCTTCGACTTCTTCTACGAGGCCCTTCCCGGCTACGAGGAGGTCGGCAGGCGTCGGGTGCTGCTGGGCTGCTGGGGCAGCCTCAACGACCCGGTGCACTGCGACTTCACCTACCGCAACATGGCCGACTGGGGCCGCAAGATGTTCGTGACCCCGGGCGTCGTCGTGGACGGCAAGCTGCTGACCACCAGCCTGGTCGACATCAACCTGGGCATCCGGATCCTGCTCGGCAGCTCGTTCTACGACGACTGGGAGGCCGAGCCGACCTTCGTCGACCGCGACCCGCTGGGCAACCCGGTCGACCACCGGCACCCGTGGAACCAGACCACGATCCCGCACCCGGCCAAGCGCGACTTCGACGGCAAGTACTCGTGGACGATGTCGCCGCGCTGGTTCGACGGCACCGACCACCTTGCCCTCGACACCGGCGGCGGCCCCATCGCCCGCCTGTGGGTGACCGCGCTGGCGAACCTGGTGCACACCGACTACGTCAACTCGACCGGGCACAGCGTGGTGATCAACCTGCCGCGCACGGCGACCAAGCCGGAGGCCACCTTCGAGTGGAAGATTCCCAAGTGGAGCAACGCGCTGGAGCGCAACCGCGCCCGCACGTACTTCCAGGCGTACGCCGCCGGACTCGCGCTGCACTTCACGGAGAAGGCGCTGGCCGAGGTCCGGGCCGGACACACCAAGACCTGGGAGCCGTTCACGGTCCCCGACGAGGGCGTGAGCTGCGGGTTCACCGAGGCCGTGCGCGGCGTGCTGTCCCACCACATGGTGATCAAGGGCGGCAAGATCGCCAACTACCACCCGTACCCGCCGACCCCGTGGAACGGCAGCGTGCGCGACTCCTTCGGCACGCCAGGCCCCTACGAGGACGCGGTGCAGAACACGCCGATCTTCGAGGAGAACACCCAGGAGAACTTCAAGGGCATCGACATCATGCGCGCGGTCCGCAGCTTCGACCCGTGTCTGCCTTGCGGCGTACACATGCACGTCGACTCCGGCGCGTCCAGTCGCGTGATCAAGAAGCTGCACACCCCGCACGCCTTCGGCTCCGAGCTGTAACGCCGTGACCGACGACGCGCGGGCGGTCGCCGACCGGATCGACAAGATCCTCGCCGACCTGGAGCGGCTCGGCGACCCGGAGGTGAGTCGCCGAGCCGATGACCTGGTGCGCACGGTCGTCGAGTTCTACGGCAGCGGGCTCGACCGGCTGCTGGAGGTCCTCGCCGAGGCCGCGGGCGCCGACATCGAGCGGCTGATGCGGGCCCTGGCGGGCGACGAACTGGTGTCGAGCCTGCTGGTGCTGCACGACCTGCACCCGGACTCGACCCTGGAGCGGGTGAGCGCCGCGTTGGAACAAGTGCGCCCGTACCTGGGGTCGCACTCCGGTGACGTCGACCTGCTCGGGGTCGACGAGGACGGCACGGTTCGGCTCCGGCTGGCCGGAAGCTGCAACGGCTGCCCGTCCTCCACAGTGACGGTGAAACTGGCGATCGAGCAGGCCATCCACGACGCCGCCCCGGAGATCACCAGGGTCGACGTCGAGGGTGTCGTGGCCGAACCGTGCCGTCCTCGTCGACCCCGAGCAGGTCGACGTCACCGGAGTGCGAC
>DATLIA010000153.1:0-10223 GCA_035540215.1 Actinokineospora sp.
AACGAGCGGCGGTCCGGCCGGTCCGACCGATCGGCCGACTTCCGCGCGCTGGCTCGATGGTTCGCCGAGGTGCCCGACGACGACGCCGCGCACCGGCTGTGGCGGGTGGCGTTCGGCCTCAACTCTGCCCGGCACATGACAGTCACGTCGGCCACCCTCGCCGAGTGGCACGAGGTCGAGCCGCCACCGGGAACGCCCTGGGCGGACGCGCCTGCCGTGCACATCAGCCCGCAGCTTCGCCGCACCGGGACCTACGAGCGACGTGGCAAGCCGTCGCAGGTCGCTGATCGCGGTGACCAGCGGCGGGCGCTTGCGGCCCTGGCCACGAGGGAAGCCGAGGAGGTGGCCGGGGCGCGGCGGCGTCTGGCCACCGACGGACCGCTTCGCCTGTCCGACCTCGGCGTCCTCGACGCTCGCGCGTTCCGGCTGTTCCTCGGCCTGCTCGGTGACGCCCTGTCCGCCCGGCTGCCCGGCGACACCGAGGTCAAGACCACTACCGGCGACGGCACCTTGGAGATCCGGCTGTCTTTGGTCCCCGGCGGCGGGATGGTCGACATCGACACCGAGGACGGTGTGCTGCGGGGACCGGAACACGTCATCGACATCGTCGACCTGGCCCGTCCGAGAGTCCTCACATGACATCGGCGTTCACCGACGAACAGACCGTGCAGCGGCGCAAAGCACTGAGGGCATTGCTGATCCGGCCCCTACTCGTCGCGGGCAAGGACGACGAGGACATCCGCCTGGTTCGCAGGCACGCCACCGAACTGCGGTTGTGGCTCTCCCAGGAGACGGGGTGGCGCCTGCAGGTCGATGGCGACTCGGTGCGCCTGTTCAAGACCGCGCCCGCCGACACGGACGGCACACATCCCGCGCGTGACGGCACGACCAAACCCGCGTTCGGTCGCCGCCGGTATGTGCTGTTGTGTCTGGCCTTGTCCGTCCTCGAACGCGCCGACGCGCAGATCACCCTCGGACGGCTGGCCGAAGGTGTGCTGGCGGCGGCCGCGGAGCCTGACTTCGTCGACATCGGGATCTCGTTCACCCTCAGCCGCCGCGACGAGCGTTCCGATCTGGTCGCGGTGGTGCGCCTGCTGCTGAACTGGGGCGTGGTGGACCGGGTCGCCGGTGAGGAGGACGCCTACCTGTCGGCCAACGGCGACGTGCTCTACGACGTGCGCCGACGGGTGCTGGCCGCGATGCTCACCGGTCAGCGCGGACCTTCCACAGTCACGGCGACTGGAGTGGACCAGCGGCTCGCCGACCTGACCCGCGAGCTGGTGCCCGATACCGATGAACTGCGCAATCGCGCCATGCGCCACCGCCTTACCCGCAGGCTGCTCGACGACCCGGTCGTCTACTACGACGAGCTGCCCGCCGACGAGCGTGCCTACCTCGTCGGCCAGCGTCACGCGATCACCCGCCGCATCGCCGAGGCCACCGGGCTGGTGCCGGAGATGCGGGCCGAGGGCATCGCCATGGTCGACGCCGAGGACGAGCTGACCGATGTGCGGATGCCCGAGCAGCGCACCGACGGGCACGTGACGCTCTTGGTCGCCGAATACCTGGCAAGCAGGAACGTGCCGGTCTCGCTGGATGATCTGCGCGCGCATGTGCGCAAACTCGCGGTCAAGCATGCAAGTTTCTGGCGCAAGGGCGTCACCGAGCCGGGCGCCGAGGACGAACTGCTCGCCATCGCGTTGGGCAAACTCCGCGCTCTGCGTCTGGTCTCCGACCTCGCGGGCGAGCCCGAGATGATCATTCCGCGGGCCGCGATCACCCGGTACGCCATTGACGCGCCGACCATCAGGTCCGCGAAGGGGGACAACAAGTGAACCCGATCCCCGAAACCGCCCGGTGGCAACCGCTGCGGACCGGCTTGGTCGACCTGTTCTACTACGACATCGAGGAATTTCACTTCCACGACGGCCGACTTTTGTTGCGTGGCAACAACGGCACCGGCAAGTCGAAGGTTCTCGCGCTGACCCTGCCGTTCTTGCTCGATGGCGAGCTGTCGCCACACCGGGTGGAGCCCGACGGCGACCGCAACAAGCGCATGGAGTGGAACCTGCTGCTCGGCGGCAAACACCCGAACAACGAGCGGCTTGGCTATACCTGGCTGGAGTTCGGCAGGCTGCTGCCCGACGGCTCGGCCGAGTACCGCACGATCGGTTGCGGGCTCAAGGCGGTCGCGGGCCGAGGGATCGCTCGGCACTGGTTCTTCGTGACAACCCAGCGGGTCGGCGAACAGCTTTCGCTGGTCAGCCCCACCCGGGTAGCGCTGACCAGGGAGCGGCTCAAGGACGCGGTCGGCGGCCACGGCACGGTGTACGACACCGCGACGGACTACCGCCGCGCCGTGGACGAGGCGCTGTTCAGTCTCGGGACGCATCGCTACGAGGCACTGGTCAACCTGCTGATCCAGTTGCGCCAGCCGCAGTTGTCGAAACGGCCAGACGAGAAGCTGCTGTCCAAGGCGCTCACCGAGGCCCTGCCGCCCCTGGACCAGTCGTTGGTCACCACGGTCGCCGACGCGTTCCGGGGCCTCGACGAGGAGCGCGAAGCGCTGCGCGGGCTCGGTGAGGCGAAGTCGGCCGCGGAGGCGTTCCTCACCCACTACCGCCGCTACGCCAGGATCGCCGCTCGGCGGCGCAGCCTGCCCCCGCGTCAGGCACACAGCCGTTACGAGGCGCTGAACACCGACCTTTCCAAGGCTGACACGGCGTTCCACGATGCCGAGACCACGCTGCGTGCGGCGGAGGAAGCGCTCGTCGGTCTCGCCGCCGAACGCGGCCGTCTCACCGCCCGCCAGGACGCTCTCAACGACAGCCCGGAAATGGCCGACGCCAAACGCCTCGACACGGCCAGGCTGGAGGCCGAGAGTCTCGAACGCACCGCGGGGAAGCGCGACGGAGACCGCGTCGACGCCACGCGCACGGTGCGGGACAAGGAAGGCAAGGCCGAGCGCGAGCGGCGTGCGGCCGAGACCGACCGGCTCACCTTCGACACCGCCCGGACCACCGCGCACGGGCACGCGGACCAGGCTGTGGTCGGCGCCGCCCACGCCGAGGTCATGGCGGAGTTCGATCGCGACGAACCGCCCTACCCCGCAGCGGTTCGGGCCGGGGGCGACCTGGTGGACAAGCAGGTCAGCGCGGTCACGCAGCTCGACCGGTTGCTGGCGGCGGTGACCGCGGCCGATGCCGAGCTGCGTCGCGCGCGGGAGACGGTCGACCGGATCACTGGCGAGAAGCAGCGAGCCGTGGAAGCGATCCTGGAGGCCGAAGTCCACCTGGCCGATGCTGGAACGCGGCTGGTCGACGCATGTTCGGCGTATCTCGCGGGTGTGGCCGGGTTCGCTGTGTCCGATGTGGACGAGGTGCTCGCCGAGTTGGAGGCGTGGACGGACAGTCTTGACGGGGTCAATCCGGTCAACGTGGCGGTCGAACAGGCCGTGAGCACCGCGACAGCCGACCTGGGCAGGCGCCAGGCTGAGACCTCCGCTCTGGCGGCGGCGGTCGATGCCGAGATCCATGCCGTCACCGAGGAGATCGACCGGTTGACCGCCGGTGGCCACGACGCGCCGCCCGTTCCCCACACCCGTGTGGCGCGGAGCAGGCAAGGCAGGTTCGGAGCTCCACTGTGGAGGGTTATCGACTTCGCTCCCGGCGTGAGCGCCCCGGACCGCGCGGGTATCGAGGCGGCCATGGAAGCGGCAGGCATCCTTGATGCCTGGCTGACACCTGACGGCGAGCTGTTGGACCCGGATGACGTTGCCGTCGTCGCCGGGGACGCGGTGCCCGGCAACACATTGGCGTCGGTGCTGGTGGCGGCGATCGACCGGTCGGATGAGCATGCGGCCGCGCTCACCGACGACGGCGTCGAGGCGGTCCTTCGCGCTATCGGGCTCGGGCCGAACGGCTCGACCTGGGTCGACGTCGACGGGCGCTTCCGCGTCGGGGTGCTGTCCGGTTCATGGCACAAGGAATCGGCGGTCTACATCGGCGAGGGCGCGCGGGAGTCCGCTCGTCGCACGCGGTTGGCTCACCTGCGATCAGAGTCGGATCGCCTACGGGGCCTGCGCGCCGAACTTATCGAATCGGCTGCCCACCTGGTCCGGCTCATGGACGCGCTGGCCGCCGAACGCAATGCGCTTCCCAGCGACGCGGCCTTGCGGGAGGCGCACACTCGGCTTGCGGGCGCCCACCAGGTCAAACGCGGTATTGACGAGAATCTGGCAGCCGCGCTCGACGTGGTGACCGAAAAGGCCGAGCGGGCGCAGGTCGAGCGAGAGCGGGCCGAGGAGTTCGCGGGCGACGTCGGCCTGCCCGCCGACCGGGACGCGCTGCACACCGTTCGCGCGGCCGTCGCGGACTATCGGGTCGCGCTCGCCGAGCTGTGGCCCGCTGCCAGGGCGGCCCATCGCGCCGCGATAGCCGTCGCCGACGCCGAGTCCGACCTCGTCGAGGCCGTTGAGAAGGAACTCGCAGCCGTCGAGGAAGCCGCCGAAGCCAGGGAGAGCGCGGTCGCCGCCGCCGAGCGGCTCGCCGTCCTGCGCGAGTCGGCAGGCGCGGGCGTCGAGCGGCTGTTCGCCGAACTCGCCACCGTGAAGCGGGCGCTGGCCACCTGCGAAGCCGACGCGCAAACCCTGCGGGCCAAGGAGAAGCAGGCCACCGACGAGCGCGGCAAGGCCGATGGGCGGCGCGAGGCCCTGCGCGAGAGCATCGGCACCGCCGTGGACGAACGCGACCGCGCTATCGCCGACCTGCGGGAGTTCGTCGCCACCGGCCTGCTCACCACCGCGCTGCCGCACCTGGACGCGCTGGATCCCCAGGCGGAGTGGGCCCCGACCCCCGCCGTGGTCTTGGCACGCGCGATCAACACGGCGCTGGAGGACGTGGACGACGCGGATCGCCCGTGGGAACTCGTCCAACAGCGCGTGTCCACCGAACACAAGCTGCTCACCGACGCGCTGTCGCGGCACGGGCACTCGGTCGGCCTGACCGTCCACAGTGGTGTGATGCTGGTGGACGTCCGGTTCCAGGGCCGTGATCAGGACATCCCCACCCTGGTCGAGGCACTGACCGCCGAAACCGACCAGCGCACAAACCTGTTGTCGGCCAAGGAGCGGGAGATCCTGGAGAACCACCTGGTCAACGAGGTCGCCGGAACCCTGCAGGAACTCATCAGCGGAGCTGAGGACCAGGTGCGCGCCATCAACGCCGACTTGGAGGCCCGTCCCACGTCGACCGGTATGCGACTGCGCCTGCAGTGGCGCACCGCCAAGGGCGCGCCTGACGGGCTGGATCGTGTGCGGGACCGCCTCCTGCGTCAGACCGCCGACGCCTGGGGTCAGGACGACCGCGCGCTGGTCGGTGCTTTCCTGCAGGAGCAGATCAACCGCGAACACACCACCGACGACGGCGGCGGCTGGGTCGACCAGCTGACCAGGGCACTGGACTACCGGTCGTGGCACGAGTTCGCGATCCAGCGCTATCAGGACGGCCAGTGGCGTCCAGCGGCAGGCCCGGCGTCCGGCGGCGAGCGCGTGCTCGCCGCCTCCGTGCCGCTGTTCGCCGCCGCGTCGTCGTTCTACAGCTCGGCGGGCAACCCGCACGCGCCCCGCCTGATCGCCCTGGACGAGGCATTCGCCGGTGTGGACGACGATTCGCGCGCCAAGTGCCTCGGCCTGCTGGCGTCGTTCGACCTCGACGTGGTGATGACCAGCGAACGTGAGTGGGGCTGCTACCCGCAGGTCCCCGGCCTGGCCATCGCGCAGCTCGCCCGCCGCGACGGCATCGACGCGGTCCTGGTGACCCCGTGGCGCTGGGATGGGCGGGAACGGGTGGAGGTGACGCGGCCGGTGCCGCATGTCCCGAGTACCGACTCTGGTTCGGTGGCGGGGACGCTCTTCGAATGACCGACATCGACCGCCTGCGCAGGATGCTGGGCAAGCCGGAACTCGCGTGGCTGCTCGCCCGCCTGCGCAAGCGGATCGAGTCAGGCCAACCGCTGACCGGACCGGTGACCCTCACCAAGGCCGACCAAGCCCAGCGCCGCGCGGTGGAGCTACTACTCGGCCGCCGCGCGGGCCATGGGACGTCGATCTCGGTGTCGCTGGACGATCTGGAACGGGTGCTCCGATCCAGCGGCGCTGCCCCGAGCCTCACGGACGCGGCGCGGGCCGTGCTTGGCGACATCCCGGATCGCGCGGCGCTGGAGTCAGCCGACCGCGCGGCCTGGGCCGCCGCCCTCGCCCCGGTCGACGACCTGGCCGACCGTCGCCCAACCCTTGGCCCGTGGCGTGACTGGCTCGCGTCAACCGGCATGGTCCGCAGGCTCAAACCCGACCCAGCCGACGCCGCCGACCTCGTCGTGCACGCGGTTCACGTGATCGACGACCTCCCCTCTCCCGGGGTCGCGCTGGGCGTGCTGGCTGCCCGCCACACCAACGACGCCCACGCCCTGGATGACAGCAGCCCCCTGGCCACCCTGGTCATCGCCGCCGCACGCGTGCTCGTCGGGAACCCGCCCAGCGGCCTCGCGACCGCCGCCGAACGCCGCGCCGCCTGGGCATCGGTCGGTGTCCACCGCGACGAACTCTCGTCCACGGTGCTGTGTTTGGGCCTGCCCGGCGACGGAAGCTCGCTCACCGCACGCGTCCTCGGATTGGCGCGCGAAGCGGGAGAGCCATGCGTGCTCACGCTGCGCCAACTCGGCCGCGACCCGGTTCTCGGTGTCGGCGCACGGCGGGTCTGGGTGTGCGAGAACCCGATCGTCGTCGCCACCGCCGCCGACGAACTCGGCGCGGACTGCCCGCCACTGGTTTGCCTCAACGGCCAGCCGTCGACAGCGGTGATCAGACTCCTGGAGTTGCTCGCCCGCGACGGCGCCGACTTCACCTACCACGGCGACTTCGACTGGGGCGGCATCCGCATCGCCAACCGCCTGTCCCAACACTTCCCATGGCGCCCTTGGCGTTTCGACACAGCGTCCTACAACGACGCGTTAAGGCGATCGACGGGCCAGACCCTGGCGGGTCGTCAGGCGGTCGCCGTGTGGGATGCCGCGTTGTCACCGCGAATGGCCGAAGCGGGGCGGCAGATCCAGGAGGAACTCCTGCTCCCAGACCTGATCAACGAGCTGGCTGAGGCACATTCGACTGCTAGTCGATCCGACCGCACTGATCCGGCGACCGTTGAAGGCTGAGGGCCAAGCTGTGGCGAACGGATGTCGGCTGCACCGCAAGCAGGTTCACCGGGCGGTACCGGCCATCTTGCGCGGGAGCTGATCGACGTGCGCGCGTTCGCCGACCACCAACTCACGAGCACCCAAGGGACACGCGCCGGGTCACTCCGGCACCGCCAACGTGCGCATGGCCCTAGGTCGTCTCCACCGGGGCGACGCACGGCCGGGATCGTCGGGAACAAGGCCCCGCGCGGCTATCTCGGCGATCAAGATCGCCCGCAGGTCATCGAGTTCGGCCTTCCTGCGTTTCAGGTCGCGCAGCAGGGCAAGCACCTCGGCCTCGTTCATCGTGTCTATCGCATCGATGTCGAACATACGTTCGATCGTACTGCTGAAATTCGGCGCTGTCCGGTTTGTGGGCGGCGTTCATCCGATCGTGGTCGTCCGGCTCTCACGGGAGCTGTGCGCGGTCGAGTTCCTCACGAAGCGCTCGTTTGGGCTTGTGCGCGGCACGAAGGTCGCGAAGGTGGGACTCGAAGTCCTCGTGCCGGTCGCAGCGGACAAACAGGGCTTTGGCTTCCACGAGCAGGGTGGCCGCGGACTTGTATGAGTCCCTGTTCTTGTGCTCGATCTGTTGGCCTGCCGCGGCCAGCAGAACAGGAATAGCGTCTGCGGGGTGGGTGGTCGCGCGCCCCCGGGCCAATCGCAGCCACAGTTCGTCCCTGCATCCTCCATCGACAGCGGCCAGCCAGGCGGCGTCGGTGTCGCCCTCCCAGAGCAGCACCTCGACCAGTGCCGACCGGCCCGCGCGCTGCAGGTACGGCCGCTCGCCGAAGCGAGCGGCGACCGCTGGAGCTTCGTGCAGCAGCGCGAGTGCCCGGTCGCGCCAGGTGGGGAACTGGTCCCCCGCGGCGTCATGCAGGGCGATGTAGGTGTTCAGGCTGGGATGACCGGCGAAGTTCGCCCACACCAGGTCCGCGGCCTGCGCGCGGCGGCCGGCGCGAAGGTGGCACTCGGCGGCCAGCGAGCGCAGACGCGAGTCCGGCTCGTAGTCCGCCATCCCTCGCCCCAACCACTCCAGTGCCTCTTCGTCGCGGTTGTCCTTACAGAGCCTCTCGGCGATCCGCAGCACGTCATAGCCGCTGGACACGTCCCGGGCCAGCACCTCGAGCAAGGCGTCGGTGCCGCCCTCGCACTCGGCAAGCCGTTCCATCAGGAACGTGGCCGTGAACCGCGCGCTGCCGTACTCGCCCGCGCGCTTCGGTGGGAGCTCCCGCCACGCCGTCTCGACCACTCCCCGGTACCTGGCCATGCCTGCCGCGCCAAGGACGGGCGCATAGTCCGGCAACGCGGTGAGGAAGACTTCGTAGTCACTGGCCATTGCCGTCCTCGCCAGGTACTCGGCGAGCCGCACCGGGTCGGTTCCGCTCGCCGAGCAGGCGTCGAAATGGATCTCCTCGGCCCGGACCATGGCTCCCCGGAGTCCGCCGTCGGAGTCGTCGATCTGTCCGCCTGCCTCGGCGAGCAACTCCAATGTGTACTCGGCCAGGCCTATCGCGATGTCGGCGAAGCCTTCGTCGATCAGGCCAGCCACTTCCGCGAGTACGTCGTCGATGATCTCGAAATAGGCATAGGCCTCTCGGTAGCCGATGAAGTCGTCGACTTCCACAGCCCGTGTCAGACGAGCGCGCAAGGGCTCGTCGTCGTAGACGTGGCGGGCATCGGCGCCTGAGGCAATGGCGAGACGGGCCCGCAGCAGGGGATCAGCATCGGCCGCGCGCAGCAATTCCTCCACCAGCCAGGCCACGTCCTGGGTGCGCAGGAATTCGCGAAGCCCGTGATCAGGCCCGGACCATCGAGGCTCGACAGACTCGCCGTGGCCGTCCAACCAGGCCAGCGCCACGGCGACGCAATGCTTGCAGAACTCGCCTTCGCCGCCACGCGGGCAGGAGCAGTGTGCTTCGAGCCCCGCAGCCTTCACTTCGAGCCGCACCTGATGGGCGCTGCGACCGTCGACAACGGCCGTCACCACGGTGCCGTCGACGACGACCGTTCCCACCCGGCCCCCGTCGAAATACGCCTGCCCCTGGTCGAACGACGTTGAATCTGTCAACTCTCGAACAGAGTGCTCACTCACCACAACCGTCGCCATCGCCGCGAATGCTGCCATGCCGCACAGCCACCACCCAGGGATCCTCTGCCGTCAGCAGGTGAATGGGTTGAGTATCCGGACGCCGGTGGGCTCGAAGTCTTTGATGTTGCGAGTCACCACCGTCCACCCCCGCGCCTTCGCGGTCGCCGCGATCAACGCGTCTGCCATCGGCGTGGGATGAAGGGCCCCGCTGTGTCCCCACTCATCCGCGATGGCCGCGTCGATGGGGATCACGCGGTCGGCGAACCGGTCCTTGGTCGCGGCCAGCCAGGACTCGTAAACCACCGCTTGCCGGTAAGCCGCTCGACTCTGGAGTTTGGCCACGCCCCGCCCGATCTCTCCTATGGTGACGACACTGATGTACAGGTCGTCGACGTGGACCCGCGCGAACCAGTCGACGACCCCTTGATCAGGAGCAGCTTTCCGCCATTCCGACAGGACGTTCGTGTCGATCAGGTAGGTCACTGGGCGGCGCTATCGGTCAGGCCGAGTTCGATCTCGAAATCGGTGGGACGAGGGAGGTCGTTCTTGCGCTCGGCCTCGATCTCATCGAAGACGTCGACCTCGCCGGGCTGGTCGTCGATCTTGGGAAACGCCATCAGATGCGAGACGAAGTCGCCTCCCCGGCCGCTGAGACGGCGGTACTCCTGGATATCGATCAGGACCGCGACGTCCTCGCCATGCCTGGTGATGGTTTGCGGCCCTTCCCGCTCGACCGCGCGCAGCACTTCGCTGAAACGCTGCTTTGCTTCCTGAACCTGCCAGCGCGCGTGCTCGGACACAACGGCCTCCCTGTCTAGACCGCAACAGACAATCACGGTGACCGCAGGCGCGGCATCCGAAACGTCAACGTGCGCCGATGTAGCACCTCACCTGGCACGCA
>DATLIA010000154.1:0-4371 GCA_035540215.1 Actinokineospora sp.
GTACTGGCCGCGCCGCTCCCCCGCCGCGCCACGGGTCGCCCTGCTCGCCACCGGGGCCGCCGCGATCGCGGCCGCGTCCACGATTCCGCTGGAGAAGGTGGGCATCGGGTGGTTCGTCGCGGCGCTCGCCATCGCCGCGGCGCTGGTTCTGGTGGCGGGCCGGACGTCAGGGCGGCCGCGGGTCGGCTGGCTGGTGGCCGCGTTGGCGCTGACGGCCATCGGCGGCCTGCGGGCATCGGAGTGGCTGTTCGTGCTGTGCCTGATGACGGCGGCGGGCGCGGCCTCGCTCGCGGTGACCGGCGGTCGGTCGGTCCGCGCGATCGCCTTCGGCGTTGTCGCGGCCGGGATCGCCGGGTTCCGGGCCCTGCCGTGGGCCAAGGCGGGCCTGCGCACGCTGCGCCGCCCGACCGGCGGGCCGCGGATCGGTCGCTCGGTGCTGATCTCGCTCGCCTTGTTCGCGGTGTTCGGGTCGCTGTTGGCCAGTGCCGACGAGGGCTTCGGCAAGGTACTCGGCGGCGCGCTGCCCGACCTCGACGCCGACCGGGTGGTCGAGTGGGTGTTCCTCTTCGGCGCGGCGGCGTTCGGCATGCTGGGCGGAGCGTTCCTGCTCGCGAATCCGGCGACCGTGGACGCCATGCCGACCGCCGCCCGCCGCCGGGTCAGCGTGGCCGAGTGGGTGCTCCCGGTCGGTGTCGTGGTGGTCCTGTTCGCGGTATTCGTCGGGGTCCAGTTCGCGGTGCTGTTCGGCGGCAGCGAGTACGTCCTGGCCACCGCCGACGTCACCTACGCCGAGTACGCCCGGTCCGGCTTCTGGCAGCTGCTGGCGGTCACCGCCCTCACGCTGGTCGTCATCGCCGTCGCGGCCGGGGTCGCGCCGACGGACACCGCCGACCAACGGCAGTGGCTGCGGGCGGTGCTCGGCGCCCTGGCCGTCCTGACCCTGGTGATCGTGGTGTCGGCCATCGGGCGGATGTGGACCTACCAGCAGACCTACGGCTTCACCGTGCTGCGCCTGCTGGTCAGCGTGTGCGAGATCTGGCTGGGGGTCATCTACGTGGTGGTCCTGGTCGCCGGGGTGCGGCTGCGGGCGGGCTGGGTGCCGCGGGCGGTCGTCGGCACGGGGGTGGCGATGCTCGTCGCGCTGGGCGCGCTCGACCCCGAGCGGTTCATCGCCGAGCGCAACGTCGACCGGTATGCCGAGAGCGGCGAGATCGACATCTACTACCTCGCCACGCTGTCCGAGGACGTCGTGCCCGCGCTGGCCGGGCTGCCAGAGCCACTGCGCACCTGCGCGCTGCGCGGCTTCGACCGGACCAGCGAGGACACCCCGATGGCGTGGAACCTCAGCCGGTCCCAGGCCAGGGCGATCCTGCGGGATGTCAACGAGGTTGATCCTTCCGAGTGTGATTCGGGCGGGTATCGGTAAGTCGAGTTAGCCTCGCCTAAGTAGCTTGAGCGAAAGGTGACGGCCGATGTCCGAGGAGATCCCGTTCTCGCAGTCCCTGCGTCAGGCGACCAGGGACGGCCACGACCGCGCCCAGGAGTCGCCGTACATCGTGGCGCTCATCGCGGGCGACCTCAGCCGGGACGGGTACACCGCGCTCGCCGCGCAGCACTACTTCATCTACGCCGCGATCGAGGCCGCGGCGGCGGCGATGCGGCGCGACCCGGTCGCGGGCCCGTTCGTGGTCGACACCCTGCACCGGCTGCCCGCGCTGGCCACCGACCTCGCCGAGCTGCTCGGCCCGGACTGGCAGGCGCGGATCCAGCCGACCCGCGCCACGGAGGCCTACCGGGCCAGGGTCGCCGAGGTCGGGCACACATCGGTCGGGTTCGTCGCCCACCACTACACCCGCTACCTCGGCGACATCGCGGGCGGCCAGGTCATCCGGGCCCGGCTGCGCGCCCAGCACGGCATCACCGGCGCGGGCGCCCGGTTCTACGACTTCGACGACCTCGGCCCGGCCCCGGTGTTCCGCGACCGCTACCGGCACCTGCTCGACACCGCGCCGTGGACCGCCGAGCAGCGCGCCGAGCTCATCGCCGAGTCCCGCCGCGCCTACGACCTCAATACCGCGGTGTTCACCGACCTGGCCGACGACCTCGACAAGTACCTGGTGGCGTGACCCCGGCGATCACGTCATCCCGAACGGATGTTCTAATCTCCCCGATCGACCTGGCGAAGGATAGGGAGTCGATGGTGTCCACGGAGACCGAAGCTGTGCCCGCAGAGCCCGAGACCACAGCGGCCGCCGAGTCCGCGGAGCCGACGGAGGCCACGGCCGCCGAGGCAGCCGAGACCGCCGCGCCCGCACCGAAGAAGGCCGCCGCCAAGCGCGTGCCGAGCACGGCCAAGAAGACCCGCACGGTCGAGCTGACGCTCACCGTCACCGGCACCGCCGAAGGTGACTGGCAGGCCGAACTGTCGCAGGGCGGCAAGCGCGTCCTGCAGGGCCTGGCCATCCCGGCCGCCGCGGTGTCCCGCGCCGCCGCCGAGCTGCACGAGGACATCTCGAAGGCGATCGAGGTCGTCATCGACACCGCCCGCGAACAGCACCGCGCCAGGATGGCGGAGCTGGAGGCCGAGCTGTCGAAGGTCAAGGCCGCCCTCGCGGAGCTGCAGGACAACTGAGCACGGGACTGAGCGCCCGCCGTCACGACGGCGGGCGCTCAGTCATTTCCGGGTCAGTGCATGTATTTCGGGACACTCCAGCCGCCGGGTGCGGTGTTGACGTTCAGCGGGGCCCCGGTGCGGCTGGTGACAGTGCCGGCCGCGTGGTCATAGGTCCACAATTGGTTGGTCGCGCCGGTGCACTTGGCCACCGTCGCCGGGGTGCCCGCGGTGACGCAGTCGCCCAGGGCGCTGCCCGGGTGCAGCGAGCCGTCCGAACCGGCGGTCCAGGTCTGGCCGCTCTTACTCGCATCGCACCCAGCCATGCTCAGCGTGCCGCGGTCAGCCGACAGGCACCGCCCGGACTGGCTCAGCGGTCCCCCGACGGAGTTGCCGATCCCGTTGACCTGGGTCGCCTGTGTTCCGTTGACCGTGACGTTGGTCCACCCGGCGCACGTCTCGCTGGATTTGTGCCCAGTGATCTTCGCTTGCCTGCCGTCCCCGGTCGGTGCGGTGACAGCCAGCGCCGAGTAGGGCTGGCTGGCACACATCGCGGTCTTGTCGTTCCAGTCGAAGTACTCGGTCCAGGTGAACGGGTTCGGGGACAGGTCGCCCGGAGTGGCGGTCTTGATGCTGCCGAGGGTGAAACTGGTTCCCGCCGTGGTGTCCAGGACGGTGACGGTGAACCAGTTGCCGCCGTCGGCGGTCAGGCGGAAGTCGTACGTGTGACCGGCGATCGGCCGTTGCTTGATTCGGCAGGTCTTGCCAGTGCCCTCGCCGTCGAAGGTCTTGCAGTAACTGCCCCCGGAACCTGGCTTCGCATCAACGGCGTTCCATACCGAGAAGAGGAACATTCCGCCGTCCGGCGCGCCGCGGAACGTCTGCATCCCCGCGTACCCGCCGACGCCATTGGTAAAGCTGAACTGGTTGGACCAGTAGACGTTGGCGGATCCGGGACCGTCGGTGATCCGCATCGAGAAGTCGATCCGCTTCAGCGACTTCACGGGGAACTGGAAGTAGACGTAGCTGCCGGGAGTGGCCATCGCCGTGCTGGCCGAGACTCCGACAGGACCGGCCATGGTCTGCCATGACGCCCCCGACGACGTCGTCCCCGCTGGCCCCGGCTTGGACCCCTTGGGCGCGGAAGCGGGCGCGGAAGCCGATGAGGACGTGCTCGGCGACGTCGGGGCCGGACTGGTGGACGACGGCCCCGGAACAGGCGACTCGTCACTTGGCGATGGCGCGATCAACGTCGGCTCGGCCGTGTCCGACGGTGCGTCGCTGCCGCATCCAGCCAGGCTGAGGAGCAGGACGGCGGCGACCAACCCAGGAAATACACGAGAACGTCGTCGGGGAGTCAGACCCGGCCACATCATGTTGCTCCCCAAGCTCAACGTCCGGCCTCCCGCCGCAGAGGGCAAGCCCGCTGCGCAAAGTTGCACGATTCCGCACCATAAACTACGCATACGTGCAGACTGCCCGTCGTCTAGTGCGTTGACCACGAACCTTCGCCTGGTATCGGCCTGTCCACGGCGTGGCTGGCAAGGCGGAGGGAAGACCGTAGTACCGGGTTGTACTTGGGCTTTCCGACAACGCAGCCAGGCGCGCCGTGGGCGGGTCGAGACCCGGTGAAGGTTCGTGGTCAGCGCACTAGGGACTTCAATCAGGGGGCCGGTGCGGCTGGCGGGAGATCACCCGGCCTGACCGGAGTCCCCTCGTCTCGGCTTCTTTGAACGCGCCGTCCGGTGTCACCTCGACCA
>DATLIA010000155.1:0-23479 GCA_035540215.1 Actinokineospora sp.
GCCCGGCAGCGAGTCCACTCCGGACTCCCGCGCCGCGGTGAGCCAGTCGCGGATGGACAGGTTCGTCCGCGACGCGCCGTTCACGACCTCCATCGGCGAGAAGGCGTGCACGTGCATATCGGGGACGCGACGTTTCACCGCGGCGGCCAGGTCGAAGTAGGCGCTCCCGGGCAGCTCGGGATCGATGCCGCCCTGCATGCAGACCTCGGTCGCTCCGAGGTCCCAGGCCTCCTGCGCGCGGTCGGCCACCTGCTCCAGCGACAGCGAGAACGCATCGGCGTCGGTCCGGCGCTGGGCGAACGCGCAGAACCGGCAGCCGGTGTAGCAGACGTTGGTGAAGTTGATGTTGCGCGTGACGACGTAGGTGACCTCGTCGCCGACGGCGTCGCGGCGCAGCCCGTCGGCCAGGGCGGCCAGCGCGTCGATCTCGGCGCCCTGCTGGGCCGAGAGCAGGACCAGCGCGTCGTCGGTGGACAGGTCGGCGGTGGCCTTCTCGGCGTGGCGCAAGGCCGCGCTGAACTCGGCGCGGAGTCGGCCCGTGCCGACCGGAAGCGCGCTGGGCTGGGTGACCTGGCCGCGCAGCTCGTCCCAGTCGCCGTAGACGGAGTCGAAGTCGTCGCGGCGGTCGCTGGTGCGGCCCTCGGTGTCGATCGCGGTGTGCAGGTCGGTGCGGCCGGTGGCGGTGAGCGCGACCTCGGGCTCCTGCCACGGTCTGCCGACCAGTGGGGCGTCCTCGACGGCCAATCCGGTCAGCGGGTCGGCCAAGGCCGCGACGTGGGCGCTCAGGCGCGGGTCCAGCCAGGGTTCGCCGCGCTGGATGTACTCGGGGTAGATGGTCAGCCGCTCGGCCAGCCGAAAACCCGCCTCGGCGGTGCGCGCGGCGAGTTCGTCGATCTGCGGCCACGGGCGTTCGGGGTTGACGTGGTCGGGCGTCAGCGGCGACACGCCGCCCCAGTCGTCGATGCCCGCGCGCAGCAGCATGCCGAACTCGCCGCCGATGAGGTTCGGCGGTGCCTGGATGCGCGCCTTCGGGCCGAGCACGACGCGAGCGACCGCGACGGTGGCGGCCAGTTCCTCGGCCTCGGCGTCGGGCATCCCGCGCATGGCCGTGTCGGGCTTGGCGCGGAAGTTCTGCACGATGACTTCCTGGACGCCGCCGTAGCGCCGGGCGACGCCCCGGATGGCGAACAGCGACTCGACGCGTTCGGCCAGGGTCTCGCCGATGCCGATCAGGACGCCGGTGGTGAACGGGACGGCGGAGCGGCCCGCGTCCTCCAGCACGCGCAGCCGGACCGCGGGTTCCTTGTCGGGTGAGCCGTAGTGCGGCCCGCCCGGCTCGGACCACAGCCGGGTCGCGGTGGTCTCCAGCATCATGCCCATCGACGGCGCGACGGGCTTGAGCCGCTGCAGATCGGTCCAGCTCAGCACGCCGGGGTTGAGGTGCGGCAGCAGACCGGTCTCCTCCAGCACCCGGATGGCCATCGCACGCACGTAGGACAGCGTGTCCGGGTAGCCCGCGGCCTCCAGCCACTCCGCCGCGGCGGGCCAGCGGTCCTCGGGCCGGTCGCCGAGGGTGAAGAGGGCTTCCTTGCAGCCCATCGCGGCCCCAGCCCTGGCGATGTCGAGCACTTCGTCCGGGCTGAGGAACGGCGCTGGGAGCCGGTGCGGGACGGTGGCGAAGGTGCAGTAGTGGCAGCGGTCGCGGCAGAGCCTGGTCAGGGGGATGAAGACCTTGCGTGAATAGGTGATCACCCCGGGCCTGCCCGCGGCGGACAGTCCCGCGTCCCGCTGTCGGGATGCCGTGTCGAACAGGTCGTCGAGGTGCGCGCCGCGCGCGTGCAGCAGCACCTCGGCCTCGACCTGGTCGATCGCGACGCCGTCGCGGGCGCGGCGCAGGGCGCGGCGCAACGCGGAGTCGGTCGGCACGACAGGGGTCACGGACACCTCCAAGGAACGGATTTGTCCAACCTAACTACTGAGTCGGACTAAATCCCTCTCTTGTCCGTGAGACAACTCACCGCTGCCGGTCGGCGGCCACGATGGCCAGGAGCAGCCCGCCGAGCAGGCCGAGGTTCTTGGCGAAGTGGACCTGCTCCTGCTTGGCGACCGCGGCGTCCTTCTCGGCCCAGAACTGGTGGGCGCCGAGGGTGGTGGGGACCAGGCTGGCGAACAGCAGCAGCGCCGACGACTTCGGGAACCGGCCGAGTGCCAGCGCGACACCCGCGCCGACCTTCACCGCGCCGTCGAGCCGGACGAGGGTGTGCGCGTCGCCGGGGAGCTTGTCGAGCAGCGGCTTGGCCTGCTCGGCGTGCGCGGCCGGGTCGCGCAGCGACTCCAGGCCACCCCCGATGAAGATGGCGGCGAGCATGGGTCGAGCGAGCCTGCGCAGCATCATCACCGCGTCCTTCCGTGATCGGAACGCCGATCATGGCCGGTGGTGGACGCGGTGCCCTCGAAGTCCGGTGGTGGCGGGGTCGAGCCTCAGCCGACCAGCGCCTTGCGCGCTTTCTTCGGTGCGTCGGCCACCGACTCGCCCGTGTCCTTGGCCCAGTGGCCGACATCGCGCGCGGCGCGGCGGGCGCGCCAGCCGAGGGACGGTTTGCCCTCGGTGTCGACCGCGGCGAGCAGCAGCCCGCCGAGGACGGCGAGGTTCTTGAAGAAGTGGACCTGCTGCTGCTGGCGCACGCTGGGGTCCTTCTCCTCCCAGAACCGGTGGTTGGCCAGCGTGGTGGGCACGAGGCTGCCGGACAGCGCGAGCGCGGAGAGCCTGGGGACCTTGCCGAACGCCAGCAGGGCGCCCGCGCCGATCTTCACCGCGCCGTCGATCTTGATCAGCGTCACCGGGTCGCTGGGGACCTGCTCTGGCAGCTTGCCCTCCAGCTTGTCGAGCAGCGGCTTGGCGGCCTCGGCGTGCGCCTCGGGTGCTTTCAGCGCGTTGATGCCGCTGGTGATGAAGATGCCCGCGAGCAACGGCCTGGCGAGCCTGCGCAAGATCATCTGTCTTGTCCTCTCACTTCTTCGACGCGGTCCGCGCGACAAGGTCGCGCACGTAGTCCACTTCACCGCATCCGGCGTCGACCCGCTCGGCACGCGCCTTGCTGAAGTCCCCGCCCAGTTCGGCCTTGCGTTCGTCGGGGACGGAGTCGCGGGCGTCGTTGAGGATGGTCCGCTCCTCCTCGTCGAGGTGGTGGGCGACGGCCTCGACCAGCTTGCCGAGTTGCTCCTCCCAGGCGTCGGACTCGGTGTCGTCGATCTCCAGCAGGCTCAGCAGTTCCTGGTGACCCTCGGCGTGTTCCTCGGCGCCGTGCTCGACCTCGTCGTCGGTGACGCCCTTGAACCGCCGCAGCGCCGGGTAGACCTTCGCCTCCTCGGCCTCGGCGTGCGCGACCAGAAGGGTCGACAGTTCGGCGAGCACCTTGGCGCGGTCGTTCGTCCGGTCCCGCAGGTCACGGAAGAAGTCCTCGAATCGGCGGTGGTCGGCGAGGATCAGCTCGATCACATCGGTCGTCATACCAGGTCAGGTACCCCGAGACCGGCCAGGTCAACCGTGGTGGCGGGCAGCAGCGGCAGCCGGACGTGCGGCGTGGCGACCCGGCCCTGGGCGTGCAGGACGGCCTTGATGACTGTCGGGTTGGGCTGGGCGAACAGCTTCGCCGACAGGTCGGCGAGGTCGTGTCCGAGCGCGCGGGCGCGGTCGGTCTCGCCCTTGCGCCAGGCGGTGACGAGGTCGGCGAAGTCGACCGTCCGGAGGTGCGCGGACGCGAGGATGCCGCCGTCAGCGCCAAGGGCCAGCAAGGGCGAGGCGAGGACGTCGTCGCCCGCGAGGACGGCGAAACCGGGCGGGCGGTGCCCCAGGATGGCGACGGTGGCCTGGTCGATGGCGCCGACGCTGTGCTTTGTGCCCGCGACGCCGGGGAGGTTGGCGAGGCACAGGACTGTCTCGGCCGAGAGGGTCAGGCCGGTGCGGTAGGGGACGTTGTAGACGACCAGCGGCACTGGGCTCGCGGCGGCGAGGACGCGGAAGTGCTCGATGACGCCCGCCTCGGTGGGTCGGGTGAACGGTGGGACGAGGGTCAGGGCGGCGGCGATCTCGGGCCGCGTGAGCGCCGCCAGTTCGGCCAGCGACTTGGCTGTCGCGTTGCCACCCGCGCCGACGATCAGTGGGACGTGCCGCTCACGGGCGACCGCGGCGCACACGTCGATGATCGCGGCCTTCTCGTCGGATTCCAGGGTGGCCACCTCGGCGGTGGTCCCGAGCGCGACGAGACCCGCGGCGCCGTCGGTGACGACGTCGTGGGCCAACCCGGCCAGCGCGTCGAGGTCGACGCGGTCGTCGGCGGTGAACGGAGTGACGAGTGGGACGAACACGCCTGCGAGATCCATACAGACGACACTGGTGCCCGACCGGGGCCGGGCACCAGTTCGCGTTGCTTCACAGGCTCGTTAGCGCTCAGATCGGACCGAGAAACACGCCCGCCGAGTCGCGAGCCACCATCCGTCCGAGTAGCTGAACGGGGCGATGTCGCAGAGAACCCGGTCGTCGCCGATGCCGCGTGCGACCGCCACCGCTGCGATGTCGCCCGCACGCCACAGACCCACAGCCGAGTAGCCCGCCGCGGGGTCGGTCGGCCAGTCCCCCCTGAGCGGATGGCCGTCGGCCAGTATCGCCAGGGCCGCTGCCTCCGCCTTGACCACCGCTACTCCGAGCCCGCCTCGATGTCGCCCTCGACCTGCAGGTAGAGCTCCTGCAACTGCTGCAGCGTCGCCGGGTCCGGCTCGGCCCACATCTTGCGTTCCGCCGCTTCGAGGAGGCGCTCGGCGATCCCGTGCAGTGCCCACGGGTTCGACTCGGTGAGGAACTTGCGGTTCTCCGGGTCCAGCGCGTAGGTCTGCGCGAGCTTGTCGTACATCCAGTCGGCGACGACGCCCGTCGTGGCGTCGTAGCCGAACAGGTAGTCGACGGTGGCGGCCAGTTCGAACGCGCCCTTGTAGCCGTGGCGGCGCATGGCTTCGATCCAGCGCGGGTTGACCACGCGGGACCGGAAGACGCGGTTGGTCTCCTCCTCCAGCGACCTGGTCCGCACGGACTCGGGCCGGGTGCTGTCGCCGATGTACGCGGCGGGAGCCCGCCCGGTCAGCGCGCGGACGGTGGCGACCATGCCGCCGTGGTACTGGTAGTAGTCGTCGGAGTCGGCGATGTCGTGTTCGCGGCTGTCGACGTTCTTGGCGGCGACGTTGATCCGCTTGTAGGCCGACTCCATGTCCTCGCGCGCGGCGGCGCCATCGAGGTCGCGGCCGTAGGCGAAGCCGCCCCAGACCGCGTAGACCTCGGCGAGGTCCGAGTCGTCGCGCCAGTTGTGGCTGTCGATCAGCGGCAGCAGGCCCGCGCCGTACGCGCCGGGCTTCGAGCCGAAGATCCGGGTGGTGGCGCGGCGTTCGTCCTTCTCGCTGTCCGCGAGGACATGCGCGCGCACATAATTGTCCTCTTCGGACTCATCCAGGGCGGCGACGAGGCGCACGGCGTCGTCGAGCAGGTAGACGACGTGCGGGAACGCGTCACGGAAGAAGCCGGAGATGCGGACCGTGACGTCGATGCGCGGGCGGCCCAGCTCGGCCAGCGGGATGACCTCCAGGCCGCTGACCCGCCGTGACGCCTCATCCCACACCGGGCGAACACCCATGAGCGCCAACACTTCGGCGATGTCGTCGCCCGCGGTGCGCATGGCCGACGTGCCCCACACCGACAGGCCGACCGACCGCGGGTACTCCCCCGTGTCGGTCTGGTAGCGGGCGACCAGCGACTCGGCCATCGCCGAGCCGGTCTCCCAGGCGAGCCTGCTGGGGATGGCCTTCGGGTCGACCGAGTAGAAGTTGCGGCCGGTGGGCAGCACGTTCACCAGGCCGCGCAGCGGCGAACCACTCGGGCCGGGCGGGACGAAGCCGCCTTCGAGCGCGTGCAGCACGTGGGTGATCTCGTCGGTCGTGCGAGCCAGGCGCGGGACGACCTCGACGGCGGCGAACGTCAGCACCTCGGTCACCGCTTCGTTCTCGGCGCCGAGGACGTCGCGGGTGACCTGGCGGGCCTCGTCGGCCGACCAGCCGTGGTTCTCCATCGACTCGATGAGCGCCAGTGCCAGCGCGTCGATCTCGTCGACCTTGACCCTGGCCTCGGAGCCGTCCTCGGCCAAGCCGAGCGCCTCACGCAGGCCCGGCAGCGCCGACGCCTTGCCGCCCCACATCTGGCGGGCGCGCAGCATCGAGTTGACCAGGTTGACCCGCGCGGGGCCGGTGGGCGCGTCGCCGAGGGTGTGCAGGCCGTCGCGGATCTGGACGTCCTTGATCTCGCACAGCCAGCCGTCGACGTGCAGCAGGAAGTAGTCGAACTCCGCGTCGTGCGGGCGGTCTTCCAGGCCGAGGTCGTGGTCGAGCTTGGCGGCCTGGATCAGCGTCCAGATCTGCGCGCGGATCGCGGGCAGCTTGGCCGGGTCCATGGCGGCGATGTTGGAGTGCTCGTCGAGCAGCTGCTCCAGCCGCGCGAGGTCGCCGTAGCTCTCCGCGCGGGCCATCGGCGGGACGAGGTGGTCGACCAGGGTGGCGTGCGCGCGGCGCTTGGCCTGGGTGCCCTCGCCCGGGTCGTTGACCAGGAACGGGTAGATCAGCGGCATGTCGCCCAGGGCGGCGTCGGTGCCACAGGACGCCGACATGCCCAGGTTCTTGCCAGGCAGCCACTCCAGGTTGCCGTGCTTGCCGAGGTGGATCATCGCGTGCGCGCCGAAGCTGCCCGCGACCCAGCGGTAGGCGGCCAGGTAGTGGTGGCTGGGCGGCAGGTCGGGGTCGTGGTAGATCGCGACCGGGTTCTCGCCGAAGCCACGCGGCGGCTGCACGATCAGCACGACGTTGTCGGCCTGGAGCGCGGCGAGGACGATCTCGCCCTCGGGGTCTTTCGAGTGGTCGACGAACAGGGAGCCGGGCGCGGGGCCCCAGTGCTCCTCCATCGACTCGCGCAGGTCGGCGGGCAGCGTGTCGTACCAGGTCCGGTACTCCGCGGCCGAGATGCGCACGGGGTTGCCGGAGAGCTGCTTCTCGGTGAGCCAGTTCGGGTCCTGGCCGCCCGCCTCGATCAGCGCGTGGATCAGCGCGTCGCCGTCGCCCGCGACGACGCCGGGCAGCTCGCCGACGGTGTACCCGGCGTCCTTCATGGCGGTGAGCAGCCGGATCGCGCTGACCGGGGTGTCGAGGCCGACGGCGTTGCCGATGCGGGCGTGCTTGGTCGGGTACGCCGACAGCATCAGCGCGACCTTGCGCTCGGCGGCCGGGACGTGGCGCAGGGTCGCGTGCTTGACCGCGATCCCGGCGACGCGCGCGGCGCGCTCGGCGTCGGCGACGTAGACCGACAGGCCGTCCTTGTCCAGCTCCTTGAAGGAGAACGGGACGGTGATGATCCGGCCGTCGAACTCGGGCACGGCGACCTGGGTGGCGGTGTCCAGCGGCGAGAGGCCGTCGTCGCTCTCCGCCCAGGTCGAGCGGCTGGAGGTCAGGCACAGGCCCTGCAGGATCGGGATGTCGAGCGCGGCCAGCGCGCCGACGTCCCACGCGTCCTCGTCGCCGCCCGCGGACGCGTCGGCCGGGCGGGTTCCGCCCGCGGCGAGCACGGTGACGACCAGTGCGTCGACCGTGCCGAGCACGTCGAGCAGATCTTGCGGCGCGGTGCGCAGGGAGGCGCAGTAGACCGGGACGGCTTGGCCGCCCGCGTCCTCGACCGCCGAGGACAGCGCCTCCACGAACGCCGTGTTCCCGGCGATGTGGTGGGCGCGGTAGTAGAGGATGCCGACCTTCGGACCTTCGGTCCGCCGCGCTTCGCGCTCCAGCGGGCCCCACACGGCGAGCTCGGCGGGCTTGGCGAAGCCCTCACCGGTCAGCAGCAGCGTGTCGGACAGGAAGTGGAACAGCTCCCGCAGGTTGTCGGCGCCACCGTGCGCGAGGTAGGCGTGCGCCTCGGCGACCACGCCGACCGGGACGGTCGAGCACTCCATCAGCTCGGCGTCGGGGGCCTGCTCGCCGCCGAGGACGACGACCGGCCGGGGACCCGCGAGCAGCGCGTCGAGCCCGCCCTCCCAGGCGCGTCGGCCGCCGAGGAGGCGGACGATGACCACGTCGACGCCGTCGAGCAGGGCGGGAAGGTCGTCCACGCCGAGACGGGCCGGGTTGCCCAGCCGGTAGTCCGCGCCACTGGCGCGCGCCGAGAGCAGATCGGTGTCCGAGGTCGACAAAAGCAGGATCATGATTCCCTTCCTGGGGTCCGCGCCCCGGGTAGTGGGTCGCGACGGCCGGAGTTCCTGGCTCCCGGACCGGATGAACCGATCCGGTGACAGTGGCGGGACCGCGCCGGACTCACACCGGCTTCCTCCGCTTGCCATCGCTGTGTCCGGCTCACCCTATATTCGGGCCGTGCCTTCCTCCCAGCGCCGTTCGGGCGCCGATGCCTGCCCCGGTGCGCTCGACGTGCACCAGGCGGCTGACGGCGGTCTGGCGCGGGTCAGGGTGCCCGGTGGGCGACTCGCATCCGCGCAGGTCAGGACCCTTGCCGATGCCGCACGGGAGCTGGGCGACGGGGTTCTGGAACTGACCTCGCGGGCCAACCTCCAGATCCGTGGCCTCGCCGTCGGCGCCGAGGTCGAGCTGGGTGCGCGGCTGGCCGAGGTGGGCCTGCTGCCGTCGCTGACGCACGAGAAAGTGCGCAACATCATGTCTTCGCCGCTCGGCCCGCCTGGGCTCGCGGCGGAACTGGACCACGAGCTGTGCGGACAGGCGGACCTCGCCGCACTCCCTGGCCGGTTCCTGTTCGCCTTCGACGACGGCCGCGGGGATGTCGCCTGGCTGGGCGCCGACGCCGCCGCGCTGCCCGTCGACGGCGCCGTGGCGATCCTGCTCGGCGGCGCCGACCACGGCGTCCGGGTGCGGCAGGACCAGGTGGTCGAGACGATGCTCACGGTCGCGGCGATGTTCCTGGAACTGCGCGACGAGCAGTGGCGGGTCGCCGAGCTGCCCGCCGACCGGATCGCCGAGCGCCTGTCCCCTACCTCGGACCGGCTCCCGGCCGGGCCACCACCGGTTGTCGGTCCCATCGGACCGGTCGAGTTCGCCGACGGCACCGCGGGCTTCGGGCTCGGCGTGCCGCTGGGACGGCTCACCAGCGATCAGGCGGCGGCGATCGGTGATCTTGTGCTGACCCCGTGGCGCGGGTTCGTGGTGCCGGGCGGCGATCCCGGGATCGAGGGATTGATCAGTGACCCGGACTCGCCGTGGGTGGGGGTGACCGCGTGCACGGGCCGACCCGGGTGCGCGAAGTCGCTGGCCGACGTGCGGGCCGACGCGTGGCCACTGGGCGCGCCCGCGCACTGGTCGGGATGTGCCCGGCGGTGCGGCAAGCCCGCCGGGGTGATGGACGTGGTGGCCACCGAACGTGGCTACCTGGTGGACGGAAGGCTATTAAGTTGATCGACTACATCCGGGACGGCGCGGAGATCTACCGCCGCTCGTTCGCCACGATCCGGGCAGAGGCGGATCTCGCCGGGCTGCCCGCCGACGTGGCCCGCGTCGCGGTCCGCATGATCCACGCGTGCGGGATGGTCGACCTGGTCGACGACCTGGCCTACTCCCCCGACGTGGTCGCCGCCGCGCGCGCGGCGCTGCTGGCGGGCGCGCCGGTCCTGTGCGACGCGCACATGGTCGCCTCGGGTGTCACCCGCAAGCGGCTGCCCGCCGACAACGAGATCATCTGCACCCTGTCCGACCCGAGGGTGCCCGACCTCGCGTCCACTATGGACAACACGCGCAGCGCGGCGGCCATGGAGCTGTGGGGCGACCGACTCGACGGCGCCGTCGTGGCGATCGGCAACGCCCCGACCGCGCTGTTCAGACTCCTGGAGATGATCGACGCGGGCGCACGGCCCGCCGCGGTCCTCGGCCTGCCGGTCGGTTTCATCGGTGCGGCCGAGTCCAAGGAGGCACTGGCCGCACATGGCGTCGTGCCCTATCTGGTGGTGCGGGGACGACGCGGCGGCAGCGCCATGGCCGTCGCCGCGGTGAACGCGATCGCGAGTGAGCAGGAATGACGGGCACCCTCTACGGCGTCGGCCTCGGCCCCGGCGACCCCGACCTGATGACGGTCAAGGCCGCGCGCCTGATCGGTGCGGCCGACGTGATCGCGTATCACAGCGCCCGCCACGGCAAGTCCATCGCCCGCGGCGTCGCGGCCCGCTACCTGCGGGAAGGCCAGATCGAGGAACAGCTGGTCTACCCGCTGACTGTCGAGACGACCGACCACCCCGGCGGCTACGCGGGCGCGATGGCCGAGTTCTACGAACAGGCCGCCGCCCGACTGGCCGTACATCTGGACGCGGGCCGGGACGTCGTGGTGCTGGCCGAGGGGGACCCGCTCTTCTATGGCTCGTACATGCACATGCACAAACGCCTGTGCGGGCGGTACCGCACGGAGGTCGTCCCCGGCGTCACATCGGTGAGCGCGGCGGCGGCGGTCCTGGGCAGGCCCTTGGTCGAGGGCGACGAGGTGCTGACGATCCTGCCCGGCACCCTGCCCCAAGAGGATCTGACCCGACACCTGGCCGCCACCGACTCGGCCGCGGTGCTCAAGCTCGGCCGCACCTTCGGCAAGGTCCGCGCGGCGTTCGAGGCCGCGGGCAAACTGGACCAAGCCCGCTACGTGGAACGGGCTACCTGGGACCAGGGCCGCAGCCTTCCGCTGTCCGAAGTGGACCCGGCGACGGTGCCGTACTTCTCGTTGGCACTGTTGACAAGCCCGGTGAACGAGGGCGTCTCCGGAGGCCCCAAAGACCAGGCGGAGCCCGAAGCCGCAGGCGAGGTCGTCGTCGTAGGCACCGGACCGGCGGGGCGGCCCTGGCTGACCCCGGAGGCCCAGGAGGCACTCGCGGCGGCCGACGACCTGGTCGGCTACAAGACCTACCTTGACCGGGTACCGCCCAACCCGCGCCAGCAGCGACACGCCTCGGACAACCAGGTGGAGGCCGAGCGAGCCGCCTTCGCGCTGGACCTGGCCAAACGCGGCCGCCGCGTCGTCGTCGTCTCGTCGGGCGACCCTGGCGTGTTCGCCATGGCCACCGCCGTACTGGAGGTCGCGACTGATCCACAGTGGACGGACGTCCCGGTCCGAGTGCTCCCTGGTCTGACCGCCGCCCAAGCCGTCGCCAGCCGGGTAGGCGCGCCACTGGGCCACGACTTCTGCACGATCTCCCTGTCGGACCGCCTCAAGCCATGGGACGTGATCACCAAGCGATTGGCCGCCGTCGCCGAGGCCGACCTGGCCATCGCCATCTACAATCCGGCTTCCAAGACCCGAACCTGGCAACTCGGCGAAGCCCGAGACCTGCTGCTGAAGTACCGATCACCCGACACCCCGGTAGTGATCGGCCGCGACGTCGGCGGACCCGACGAGACAGTTCGGGTACTGCGACTGGTCGACCTCGACCCGACAACAGTGGACATGCGATGCCTGCTGTTGATCGGCTCGTCACAGACAAAGGTGATCGAGCGCGGCGACGGCACCAAGGTGGTCTTCACCCCTCGAACCTATCCAGCCTGAGCCACCACAGGGCAGTGCCCCGCGCCTGCTCAGGATCGGTGGGGTTGTGGTTCTCGCCTGTCGTGGTTCTGGCCGCACCATCGGGTGAAGGTGGGTGGTGCGGGCCAGAACCACAAGCCAGCCCTCACGTCACGCCAGCACCATGATCAACGCGGAAGCGATGTCAGCCTGCGGCACCCCCGCAGGCCACCACTCCCCCGACCGATCCCGATACGGATACCACCGCCCATCCCGCCCCAACCGCACCTGAACGTCACCAACCGTCCAGTGGTTGTGCCGAACCACGATCACCCCTTCAGCAACAGCCGCCGCCGCATCACCGGCTCGCGTGGCAACCGCAGCAGGCGGCCGCCAAGTCGTCTCCAAAACATGCAGACCGTCGAAACCACCGTTCTGCCACGCCGCCACCGCCCGAGGATCGACCTCCACCTCGACAGTCGAATAGGTAGCGGCATACCGCACCAGGTCGGCAGCGCGGGGTAGGTCAGGAACATCGGCGACCATCATTCGCCGGGCGCGATAGGCGGCGTCGAGGGCCAACAGTGCCAGTGCGTCGGGAGAAACCCCCTCAGCGGGCGGAATGTCCAGCGGGACGGGTGGGTCGACAGGGACGGCGGGCGGATCCGGCAACGGCACAACCACGCGGGCGAAGGCGTCGGTCGCCGGTTCGGTCGTCGAGCGCGACTGGAGGTCGGCCAGTAGATCAGCGGCAGCCTTGCCGCGCAGTAGAAGCAATACGAACGGATCCGCGTCCAACAACCAGGACACCTGATAAGCCAAGGCCGCGGCATGCCGACACGGAAGCTCCCACCCCGGACACGAACACTCCGGGTCAAGATCACCGATCTCCGGCAACAGCCGCACCCCAGCGTCGGCGGCGGCATCGATCAGATCGGCAGGCATGTCCCCGTCGAGCAGCGCGGCGATGTGCCCGGACTGAGTAGCAACCTGATCCAGAAAACGCCGCCATTCACTGTCCGACAACGGTTCCAGCCGCATCACAGTCTGATAGACCGTGTCGTCCTCATAGTCACGAACCGACGCCGCCAGCCTGCCAGGGCTGACCGTGATCGCGTCCACATAGCCACCACGCGCGTACTTGCGCCCGTCACGCAGCTGGCGCTCGTCAAGAGCCGAGTCCTCCATGGCCTTGATCCACGCCCGCCCCCACCATGTCCGCGCGAACGACCCACGCCCAGCGGGCGGCAACGCGGGAAACCCGAGCGCCGTCATCGCAGTTCCACGAGGTCAGCCAGCTGAGCGTCCGACAGTTCAGTGAGTGCGGCCTCGCCACCAGCCAGGATCGAGTCGGCCAGATCCCGTTTGGTGGCAAGCATCTCAGCCACCCGGTCCTCGATCGTTCCTTCCGCGATCAGCCGGTGGACCTGCACCGGCCGCGTCTGTCCGATGCGGTAGGCGCGGTCGGTGGCCTGGTCCTCGACCGCCGGGTTCCACCACCGGTCGAAGTGCACGACGTGGTCGGCGCGGGTCAGGTTGAGTCCCGTGCCCGCCGCCTTGAGGGACAGCAGGAACACCGGGAACGCCCCGTCGCCGAACTGGCGGACCATGTCTTCCCGGCGGGGCACGGGGGTGCCGCCGTGCAGCAGCGCGCACGCGATGCCGCGCTCGCGCAGGTGGCGCTCGATGAGCCGGGCCATGGTCACGTACTGGGTGAACACGAGCACCGCGCCGTCCTCGGCGAGGATCGTGTCGAGCAGTTCATCAAGCAGCTCGAGCTTCCCGGAACGGCCGGTCAGCTTCGCGGAGGGCTCTTTGAGGTACTGCGCCGGGTGGTTGCACACCTGCTTGAGCCCGGTGATCAGTTTCATGACCAGCCCGCGCCGGGCCATCCCGTCGGACGCGCGGATGGCGGCCATGGTTTCGCGGACGACGGCGGCATAGAGGCCTGCCTGCTCGCGGGTGAGCGACACGGGTTGATCGGTCTCGGTCTTCGGCGGCAGCTCAGGGGCGATACCCGGGTCCGACTTGCGGCGCCGCAGCAGGAATGGGCGGACGAGCGTGGCCAGGCGCGCGGCCAACTCGGTGTCCTGGTCGGCCTCGATCGGCTTGGCCCAGCGGGCACGGAACCTGGACAGCGGCCCGAGCAGACCTGGCGTGGTCCAGTCGAGCACCGCCCACAGCTCCGACAGGTTGTTCTCGACCGGTGTGCCGGTCAGCGCGACGCGGGCGTCGGCCGGGATCGTGCGCAACGCCTTGGCGGTACTGGAAGACGGGTTCTTCACGTGCTGGGCCTCGTCGGCGACCAGCAGCCCCCAGGTGTGCGCGGAGAGCCGCTCGGCGTCGAGGCGCATGGTGCCGTAGGTGGTCAGGACGAAGCCTTCGTCGGCCAGCGTCCGAGCGCCGCCGTGGTAGCGGCGGACCGGGGTGCCCGGGGCGAAGCGGGCGATCTCGCGCTCCCAGTTGCCCAGCAGCGAGGCCGGGCAGACGACCAGGGTCGGGCCGGAGCGGCGGTGCAGGTGCAGTGCGATCAGGGTGATCGTCTTGCCAAGGCCCATGTCGTCGGCGAGGCAGCCGCCGAGTCCGAGCGAGGTCATCCTGGCCAGCCAGCGCAGGCCGCGCAGCTGGTAGTCGCGCAGGGTCGCGGCCAGTTCGGCGGGCTGTTCGACGGCGTCGGCACCCGAGTCCGGGTCGGCGATGCGGGCACGTAGGGTCTCCAGCCACTCCGAGGTGACCACATCAACGCGTTCGCCGTCCACATCGACGGCGCCGGTGAGCGCGACGGCCAGTGCCTCGACCGTGGTGACCGGCTTCATCTCCCGCTCGCGCGCCTTGCGGGCCACCTCCGGGTCGACCAGGACCCACTGGTCGCGCAGCCGCACAACCGGCCGGTGCGCCTCGGCGAGCTGGTCGAGCTCGGCTTTCGTCAGCGGCTGGCCGCCCATGGCCAGCTGCCAGTCGAACGCCAGCAGCGCGCCCCCGCCCAGCGCCGAGCGCATGTCCGACGGTGCGGCGCCGCTGATCGCCGCCCGCGCGGTGATCGGCGCCAACAGCTCCCTCGGCCAGTGCACCTCGACACCCGCCGCGGTCAGCCGCGGGGCGAGTTGGAACAGCTCGGTGACGTCGGCGTCGTCGAGGATCACCCGGTCGGGCACGCCGCGGGAGAGCAGCCGCAGCATGGGCGACCAGACCCGCGCGGCCCGGCGCACGGCCATCGTCACGTCGACCCGGACCGAGCCGCCGCGGTCCCACAGGTCGGCCACATCGGCGACCACCGCCGGATCGGCCAGGGAATGCGCCTGGACGACGGCATGAAACTTGCCCGCCGCATAGTCGTCGCCGGGAACCTCGACGCGCAGCGAGATCCGCACGCCCGCGTCGAGCGCCGCGGACACCTCCTCGGACCAGGCGCGCAGCCGGGGCGCCTTGACCGGCTTGCGCGCGGCGAACAGCGGTCCACCTGCAACGACGGCGGCCGCGGCCGTGCGTGGCATCCCGTCCGCGACAGCGTCGATGAAGCCGCGAACCAGGGTGTGCGGGTCGGCCAGTTCGGCGGGAGCTCGGCCAGGAACAGGGACCGCGCGCGTCGCGGCGGGCATGGCATCGGCCAGCTCACGCAGCCGGTCGACGTCACCCGGGTCGAGCGGACCCGCGCGCCACGAGTCGAAGCCGTTGACCGTGATGCCGGGCAGGATCCGCCCGCGGGCGACCAACTGGAGCCCGACGAGCACCGCGGCACCCCAGAACGCGGCGGCCGGATGAGCGTCGGCACCCCTGCGGGCCCTGGTCAACACGGGAACGGCGGCCGCGACAGGCAACCGGACGACCGGGACCGTCGCCGTGCCGCCGTCGGGTTCGGCGATGGTCAGCTCCCCCGCCGACCCGACGCCGTCGGGCAGGTCGCCATGGAAGGCGACCGACCCCATCCGGGCGGGCTCACCGGGTTCGAACACGGCGGCGCACCGCGCGAGCCGCTGAGCGGCGTCGGCCGCGATCATGCATTTCCCCCAGATCGTCTCAGGCTGTACGGTACACCGTACGGACTATTTTCGTACACTGTACCGTACATCCTACGAGAGGTGCCGGGCGTGGCGGAGAAGATCGAGCGCAGGGAGCCCGCGCGGACGATGGCGCTGCTCTGGCGCGCCCCAGGCGACGCCGGACGCGGACGCAAACCCGGCCTGACCATCGACACGGTGGTGGCGGCCGGGATCGAGCTCGCCGACCGGGACGGCCTGGCCGACCTGTCGATGCGCCGGGTCGCGGAGAAGCTCGGCGTCGGCACCATGTCGCTCTACACCTACGTTCCCGGCAAGGCCGATCTGGTCGCCGCCATGCGCGACCACGTCGTCGGCGAGACCGCCGTCCCGGACAAGGCAGCGGGCTGGCGGCCCGCTCTGGAAACCTACGCGCGTGACCTGTGGGCGCTCTACCACCGGCACCCGTGGCTGCTGCTGGCGCCGTGCGCGCACGAGCTGCAGGGCCCGAACGAGACGGTGCGCATGGACGCGCTGCTGACGGTAATCGAGTCGGCAGGCCTCGACGCCCACCACATGCTCGGGGTGTTCCTGCTGCTCGAAGGCTATGTTCGGGGCCTGGCGACGCTGTCGGTCGACTCCCAGCTCGCCTCGGCGCGCAGCGGCCTCACCGAGATCGAGTGGTGGGCCGAGCGGGAGCCGCTGATCAACGCCTACGTCACCGCGGAGAAGTTCCCCGCGCTGTCGAAGGTGGCCGCGGCGGGCGCGTTCGACACCGACGGCTTCGACTTCGGCCTGGCCAGGACGCTCGACGGGATCGAACTGCTGGTCCAGGCCTCACCCTGACCCGAGCCAGTCGAGCACCTCGCCGACAGTGGCCACCGTCGACACGTCCGGGATCGTCGGCCGCCGGACCACGACGACCGGCAGCCCGAGCGCTCGCGCCGCGTCGAGCTTCGCGACGGTCAGGTCGCCGCCGCTGTCCTTGGTGACGACCGCGTCGATCTTGTGTTCGCGAAGCAGGGCGCGCTCACCATCGAGGGTGTAGGGCCCGCGGTCGAGCAGCAGTTCCATGCGCGCGGGCAGCGGTGAGTCGGGTGGGTCGACGCAGCGGACGAGGAACCAGCGGTCCGACCCGGCGAACGCGGCCAAGCCCTGTCGGCCGGTGGTGAGGAAGATCCGCTCCCCCAGCGTTGGCAGCACGCGCGCGGCCTCGGCGAGGTCGCCGACCCAGCGCCAGTCGTCGCCCCGCCGCTCGGTCCACCCGGGACGACGCAGCATGATCAGCGGCACGCCGGTCCGGGCGGCGGCGTCGGCTGCCGACGCGCTGATCCGCTCGGCGAAGGGGTGCGTGGCGTCCACAACGGCGTCGATTCCCGCACCGACCAGCCATTCGGCCAGCTTCTCCGGTCCGCCGAAACCGCCGATCCGCACGTCGCCGACCGGCAGCCGGGGCGAGCGGACCCGACCGGCGAGCGAGGACACGACCGACGTGCCCGGCCGCCCGACCAACGCCGCGGCCAGGGATCGCGCCTCGCCCGTACCGCCGAGGATCAGCACCTTCATCGGCTCATTACCCTTGTGTCATGACCGGACAACGGCGTACGCCGGAGGGGCTGCGCTACGGCTGGACCACGGGAGCCTGCGCGACGGCGGCCACCACCGCCGCCTACACCGCGCTGCTTACCGGCGAGTTCCCCGATCCGGTGACCATCACGCTCCCGAAAGGACAGACGCCCGCGTTCGCCCTCGATGTGGAGGACCTCGACCCGGGACGCGCCATGGCCGGGGTCGTCAAGGACGCGGGCGACGACCCTGACGTCACCCACGGCGCCCTTATCCGCTCGACGGTCACCCACGGCGAGCCGGGCTCGGGCGTGACGTTCGTGGCGGGACCCGGCGTCGGCACGGTCACGAAGGCCGGGCTGCCCCTGCCGGTCGGTGAGCCCGCGATCAACCCGGTCCCCCGGTCGATGATCCGCGACCACGTCGCGGAGGTGGCCGCGCGGCACGGTGGCAGCGGTGACGTCGTGGTCGAGATCTCCGTCGACCGCGGCGAGGAACTGGCCCGCAAGACGTGGAACCCGAGGCTCGGCATCCTCGGCGGCCTGTCCATCCTGGGCACCACGGGGATCGTCGTTCCGTACTCCTGCAGCGCGTGGATCGACAGCATCAGGCGCGGCATCGACGTCGCCCGCGCGGCGGGATACCAGCACGTAGCCGGCTGCACCGGCTCGACGTCGGAGCGCACGGTCATGGCGCTCTACGGCCTGCCCGAGGACGCCTTGCTCGACATGGGCGACTTCGCGGGGGCGGTCCTCAAGTACCTGCGGCGCCACCCGGTCCCCCGGCTGACCATCGCCGGTGGCTTCGCCAAGCTCTCCAAGCTCGCCGACGGGCACCTCGACCTGCACTCGGCGCGCTCCCAGGTCGATCTGCGCGGGCTGGCGCGGCTGGCGCTCGCCGCGGGCGGAACCGCCGAACTGGCCGAGCGGATCACCAACGGCAACACCGCTCTCGAAGCGCTGACGCTGGCCCAGCACGAAGGGATCCCGCTGGGTGACGCGGTCGCCGAAGGCGCCAAGGCGACGGCTGTGGAGACCCTGCGCGGCGCGGCGGTCGAGGTCGACGTGATCGCGATCGACCGCGCGGGCACGATCGTCGGCCGAACTCACTGACGCTCGCGCGCGGCCGAGTACAGGTGGCTGTCGCAGAACCCTTCCGCGGCCAGGACACGACCGATGATGATCACCGCGGTCCGCTTGATCCCGGCCTCCCGAACGCGTTCGGCGATGTCGGCCAGGGTGCCGCGCAGGATCACCTCGTCGGCGCGTGACGCGTAGGCGACCACCGCGACCGGACACAGTGGACCGTAGTTGGGCAGCAGCTCGGCGACGACCTCGTCGACCCGCTGCACGGCAAGGTGCAGCACCATCGTGGCGCGGGACCGGCCGAGGGTGTCGAGGTCCTCCCCCGGCGGCATCGGCGTGGCACGCGCCGACGTGCGGGTGAGGATCACCGTCTGGCCGACACCTGGCACGGTCAGCTCGGTGCGCAGCGACGCGGCGGCCGCGGCGAAGGCGGGCACGCCCGGCGTGATGTCCCACGGCACGCCCGCGGCGTCGAGGCGGCGCGCCTGCTCGGCGACCGCGCTGAACACCGACGGGTCGCCCGAGTGCAGCCGGGCCACGTCGTGGCCGTCGGCGTGCGCGGCGATCAGCTCGGCGGTGATCTCGTCCAGGGTCAGGTTCGCGGTGTCGACCTTGCGGGCGCCGGGCGGGCAGAGGTCGAGCAGTTCCTCCGGCACGAGCGCACCCGCGTAGAGGCACACTGGGGCGGCGGCGATGATCCGCTGGCCGCGCACCGTGATCAGGTCGGCGGCCCCAGGGCCTGCCCCGATGAAGTGCACGGTCATTGGCTCTCCTTCACGACGGTCCACTGCGTCACCGGAAGCATCGGCCGCCACGCGGTGAACCCGCCCAGCGGGGCCGCGCGGCTGATCACGAGCCGTATCAGGTCGCCGCCGAGGTCGGCCCGCCAGCGGGTGACCAGGGCCTCCGACTCCAGGGTCACGGCGTTCACCACGAGCCTGCCGCCTGGCCGCAGCGCGGCCCATCCGGCCGCGATGACGCCCTCGACGGTCACCCCGCCGCCGACGAACACGACGTCGGGGTCCGGCAGGTCCTCCAGCGCGTCGGGCGCCGACCCGTGCACGACCCGCAGGTTGGGCACGCCCAGCCGGTTGGCGTTGCGGGTGATCCGCTCGGCCCGGTCCGCGCGCGGCTCGATGGCGATGGCGCGGCAGGCCGGGTGCGACCGCAGCCACTCGATGCCGACACTGCCCGACCCGGCGCCGATGTCCCAGAGCAGCAGTCCCGGCTCGGGGGCGAGGGCGGCCACGGTCACCGCGCGGATCTCCCGTTTGGTGATCTGGCCGTCGTGTTCGTAGGTGTCGTCCGGCAGCCCGGGCGCACGGGGCAGCCTGCGGGCCTCCGGCGCGGCGACGCACTCGACGGCGACGATGTTGAGCGGTCCGACCGGCGTCGACCACCCGTCGGCGATCCCGCTCTCCACACGTTCGTCCGGCCCGCCGACCGAGCACACGACGGTCATCCGGCTGGCCCCGAACCCGCGCGCGGTCAGCAGTCGGGCGACCGCGAGAGGCGTGGACGAGTTCTCACTGAGTACGAGCACGCGGCGGCCGTGGTGCACCGAGGCGTGCAGCCGCTCGACCGGCCGCGCGACCGCGCTGACCACGTCGACGTCCTCCAGCGCCCAGCCGAGCCGCGCGCAGACCAGCGAGGCCGACGACACGTGCGGGATGACCCGGATCTCCGTGCGGCGGGCGAGGGTCGAACCGATCCCGTAGAACATCGGGTCGCCACTGGCGAGCACGCACAGCACCCGGTCCCGGTGTTCGTCGAGGATCGCGGGGATCGCGGGCACGAGCGGTGAGGGCCACTCGACCCGGTCGGCGGCGATCTCGTCGGGCAGCAGGGCGAGCTGCCTTGCCACCCCGACGATCACGTCGGCGCCCGCCAACGCGTCGCGGGCGGGACCGGCCAAGCCCGCCCACCCGTCCGCCCCGACTCCCACGACCGTCACCACGGTCGACACCGTAACCGAACGTGTCCCCCGGCAATGGGTTGAGGGCAGGCGGCGACCGCGTGTCAAGTAAGCTGCACGACCGTACTGAGACCGACTGGGGGCTTGCATGACCGCGGAGACGCGTGCCGCTGTGACCGTCGTCATCCCCGCGGTGTCCGACCCAGCGGCCACTCCGCCCGCCGCCAATGCCTTCCGGACCGACATCCAGGCGTTGCGTGCGGTCGCGGTGATGGCCGTCGTGCTGAACCACCTGTGGCCGACCCAGCTGACCGGCGGCTACGTCGGCGTCGACGTCTTCTTCGTCATCTCCGGATTCCTCATCAGCTCCCATCTCGACCGCGAGATCGTGCGGTCGGGCAAGGTGCGGCTGGCGCGGTTCTACGCGCGCCGGATCCGGCGCCTGCTGCCCGCCGCGTTGCTCGTGCTGGCCGTCAGCCTGGTCGCGGCGTATTTCCTGCTGCCGTTCCAGCGGTGGGAGACCAACGCCCATGAGGCGCTGGCCAGCGCGCTGTACGCGGAGAACTGGCTGCTCGCGGTCAACTCGGTCGACTACTCAGCGTTCACGGCAGTCGCGAGCCTGGCGCAGCACTACTGGTCGCTGTCGGTGGAGGAGCAGTTCTACCTTCTCTGGCCGCTGCTGCTGGTGCTCCTGTTCAAAATCCGGCGGCGTCAGGCCCAGATCATCGGGATCGCGGTCGTCGGCGTCGCCTCGCTCGCGTTCTGCGTCTACTTCACCGAGGTGGCCAAGAGCCAGGCGTACTTCGTCACGCCCGCGCGGGTCTGGGAGTTCGCGATCGGCGCGCTCATCGCGTTCGGCGGGGCGAGGCTCGCCCCGCCCAGGGTCGCGGCGGGACTCGCGACACTCGCCGGTCTGGTGCTGATCATCGGCTCGGCGGTCCTGTTCGACCACCACACCGCTTTCCCGGGGTTCCTCGCGCTCGTGCCCACCGTCGGCACCGGCCTCGTGATCCTCGCCGGGACGGGCGGCGGCCGCCAGTGGCACTCGCCGCTCTCGGCGTCCGCGCCGGTCCAGTTCCTCGGCAACATCAGCTACTCGCTCTACCTGTGGCACTGGCCGCTGATCGTGCTCGCCCCGTTCGCCTTCGCGGGCACCCTCGCCGAGGGCAGGCTGACCCTGGTCCACCGCCTGGTGATCCTGGTCGCCGCTGTCGCGCTCGCCTGGCTGTCGAAGATCCTGATCGAGGACCGGGGCATCACCTGGGGTCCGCTGGCGAACAGCACGCGGAACACGTTCGCCGCCATGGTCGCCGGGATCGCCGTCGTCGCCTTGGTCGCGATCACGCTGACCTGGACCTACGACCGCCACGTCGCACAGGCGGCCAAGGAGCTGCGTGAGCAGGTGACCACCGAGTGCTACGGCGCCGCCGCGCTGTTCGCCGGGCAGGACTGCGCCGACCCGTTCGGCCCGGCCAAGGTGGTCCACCTCGGTCCGGCCAACGCGCCGTGGGGTGCGGGCGAAGGGGTGTGCGTTCAGGGCGACCGGTTCATGGTCGGCGAACGCAAGACCACCTCGGTGTGCGACCTCAGCGGCGGGGCGGCGACGCCGACAGTGGTGTGGCTGGTCGGCGACTCCCATGGCGAGCAGTGGCAGGCCCCACTGCTGGATCTGGCGCGGGAGCAGAAGTGGGTGGTCAACCTCAGTCTGCTCGGCGGCTGCCCGTTCGCGAAGATCCCGTTCGTCGGGTACATGGGCGCCGAGTCGCCCGCGGACGCCAAGCGGTGCATGGACTGGGTGTCGACGGTCTCCGACGCGATCACCGACGAACGCCCCGACATGGTGTTCATGTCGTTCTACGCCCGCCAACAGCTCGCCCGCGACAAGTCCGGCCGGTCGCAGGCCGAGTACTACCGCGCGGGCCTGGAGCCCCTCTGGCGGCAGTGGAGCAGCGCGGGAACCAAGGTCGCCGTCTTGGGCGACCCGCCGCTCAACGGCGAGGTCAGGTCCCAGGACTGCGTCGGGCTGAACCCGGCGAACCCGGCCGTGTGCGCCGTCGACCGGAATCGGGCCCAGCCCACCGACCCGCTGGCGGAGGCCGCGCGGGCGGCCAAGAACCCCGACGTCACCTACATCGACATGACGGACTACTTCTGCGACGAGCGCAAGTGCTACGGCGTGGTCGGCGGCGTGGTGGTGTACTTCGACGCCAACCACCTCAACCGGGAGTTCAGCCGCACCCTGCGGCCGGTCATCGCCGAAGCGCTCGGGATCACACCGCGGTAGCGGGGTTTGGGTGTCGGCGCGCGATCTGCGACGATCCACGCAGACCCAACGGCTGGGTGCGAGGGAAACCGGTGTGACTCCGGTGCGGTCCCGCCACTGTGGCTCGGTCATCCGAGGAGCCAGAACACTCGCCCCAAGCCGCCCACCGATCCGGGCGCGGACCCGGAGTGAGGATCACGGCGTGCTGCCCTCCATCTCCCCTGTCGTGTGCCGATGAACGCCGGCTACCCGTTCTCCGCCGTCGTCGGCCACGACGACCTCCGCTTGGCCCTGCTGCTCAACGCGGTGCACCCGGGGATCGGCGGTGTGCTGGTGCGCGGCGAGAAGGGCACGGCGAAGTCGACGATCGTGCGTGCCCTGGCCGCCCTGCTGCCCGACATCGCCACGGTCCACGGCTGCCGGTTCAGCTGCGACCCGGCCGCTCCCGACCCGCGCTGCCCGGACGGTCCGCACGACGGCGGCCGGGACACCCGGGCCGCGTGGCTCATCGAGCTGCCGGTAGGCGCGACGGAGGACCGGCTGATCGGCTCGCTGGACCTGGAGCGCGCCCTGACCGAGGGCGTGCGCGCCTACCAGCCCGGCCTGCTGGCCGCCGCGCACCGCGGCGTGCTCTACGTCGACGAGGTCAACCTGCTGCACGACCACCTGGTCGACCTGCTGCTCGACGCCGCGGCGATGGGCCGGGCCCACGTCGAGCGTGAAGGCGTCTCGGTGTCGCACGCGGCGTCGTTCCTGCTGGTCGGGACCATGAACCCGGAGGAAGGCGAGCTGCGACCGCAGCTGCTCGACCGGTTCGGGCTGACCGTGGAGGTGCGGGCGGCGCGGGACGTGCCGACGCGCACCGAGGTCATCCGGCGCAGGCTCGCCTTCGAGGCCGACCCGGCCGGGTTCGCCGCCCAGTGGTCCACTTCGGACACCGAGCTGGCCGGGCGGATCGTCGCCGCGCGCGCCGCACTGCCGAAGGTGGCGCTGCCCGACGCCGAGCTGCGCCGGATCGCGGCG
The DNA here is from genome assembly GCA_035540215.1 of Actinokineospora sp. GTDB lineage: Bacteria > Actinomycetota > Actinomycetes > Mycobacteriales > Pseudonocardiaceae > Actinokineospora. The sequence goes on from DATLIA010000155.1 coordinate 23,408, forward strand.
GTGTGCGCCGCGTTCGACGTTGACGGCATGCGCGCCGACCTGGTCCTAGCCCGCACCGCCGTGGCGCACACC
>DATLIA010000156.1:0-13139 GCA_035540215.1 Actinokineospora sp.
GCGCTGACCACGAACCTTCACCGGGTCTCGACCCGCCCACGACGCGCCTGGCCGCGTTGTCGGAAAGCCCAAGTACAACCCGGTACTACGGTCTTCCCTCCGCCTTGCCAGCCACGCCGTGGACAGGCCGATACCCGGCGAACGTTCGTGGTCAACGCACTAGGCGCACCAGAACAGCCAGCAGGTCTGGGTTGTCGTGGTCGTCGTCGGCGGGCGCCGGGTCGTCGTGGTGGTGCGCGGCGGTGTCGTGGTGGTCGGCCGGGGCGGCGTGGTGGTGACCGTCGTCAGGGTGACCGTGGCGGTGTCGGCCGTGGTGGTCGCGGTGAGGGCGGTCGTTGTCGTGGTGGACGTTGTCGTCGTGCTGGACAACGCCGCGGTGAGCACCGATGTCGCCGTGGGCGCCGAGGTGGCCATGGATTCGCTGGTCACGTCGGAGGTCGTGGGCTCAGCCCGCGACGGCGCAGCGACCGGATGCCCGCCGTCGGCGGAGGTCGATGTGAGGCCCTGACAGAACAACGCGGCGGTCGCGGCTCCGATGACCATGCCTATGGCCGTCCGGTTCGGCTGGTTCAACAGGTTCCGCACGTTTCCGGTCCCCTCCGCGCCGATCAGCCGATCTACGGTCAACCACGTGTGTGCATCCACCCACGCTGCGTGTGTTTGAGGACCCTATCAGTCCCCCATTCGGGGGAGAGACGACCCCAGAAGTCGAAGAAAAACGCGTTGTCAGCGGCGCGCCTACCGAATACGGTCCGAAGTACACGAGAGAGGAGGTGGTCCAACGGTGATTTCGCTCAGGACACGTGAGGTGGCTGTCCGCTAGGACCACCCATCAACAGATGGCTAGCCGGCTCCGCACACGGCTGACACCGCTCCGGCGGTGCCGTAGGCGCGGGCGTGTGGTCGGCGAATACCAGACAGTCACCCAGCCCTCGGGTTCCCAGGACAAAGTCCGCCCTGGGCCTGGCTTCCCTCCCGGAGGCCAGGAGCCGACCCGGGGGCTGCACCTATTTTCAGGCCCCTGGCACTGATTCAGCGGAGGCTTCTCCCCGCCGCACGCCCGTGGCCAACTCAGCCGCCCAGCGCAACGCGCGCCAGCATGGCTCCTACGGCTGGTCCTCCACCCGCCTCGGCTCCAAGCCGACCACAGCACGCCACCCGCCGAACAGCACGCCTACGGCTGGTCCTCCACCTGCTGCAGCTTCCGCCACGCCAGCCCGGCGGCCCGTTCTGCGTCCTTCGCGTCGCGGCGGGCCATTTGCAGGGTTCTGCGGGCCTCCATCTCCGCCACCTCGGCGGCGTCCAGGGCCTGGTTCAGGTCGCGGACCTTCTTCTCCGCCGCCGTCACCGCGTCCTCTGCCTTCGTGATCGCCTTCTCCGCCGCGGCGCGTTCCCCTTCGGCGGCCTTGACCTGGGCCTTCGCCCCGGCGAGCGCCTGCTTTCTGGCAGCAGCCGCGTCCACCTTCGGTTTCGTCGGCGCGGCCTTGGGCTTCGGGGCCGCGGGTACCGCGATCTCCAGCCCCGGCCAGGCCGTGGCGATCGACAGGTCGCGCACCGACGCCACCCGGCCCGCGCGCAGAACCTCCCCCGCCGCAGGGTCGGCGATGGCCGCGGTCAGCATCTCCTCGATCTCGCGGGTGATCGACTCGCTGAGCGACTTGCCCGCCAGTGCCACGAGGTCGCGGATCAGCGACGTCCGGCGCTGGGTCAGCTCGCGCAGGGTGGCGCCCTCGCCGCCGCCGTGGGCGGTGCGGAGATCGTCGCCCAGTTCGGTGAGGGCGGTTACCTCGTCCGGGTGATCTCGGGCCAGGCGGTTGACCAGCCAGGCCGCCTTGGTCGGCTTGGCCAGCTTCTCGATCGCCGCGGCGGCGTCACTGTCCCCGTCAGCGCGGGCCTGTTTGGCCAGTTCGCGCCGGGCGGCGATGAAGTCCTCCTGCGGCAGGCCGTACAGATCGTCCACGGTCACACCGTCCATCATGGCCGAGCGGGCCGGGTGACACGATGTGGACGTGGTCTACCAGCAGCTCACCCGACGCGTCCTGTTCAAACTCGGCGGCGGCGACCCCGAGGTCGCCCACCACCGCACCATGGCGGGCCTGGCCCGACTCGCGAAAGTCCGCCCCGCCGTCGCGGCGGGCCGCCGCGTGTTCGGCACCAAGAAGACCACCACCGTGTTCGGCATCGACTTCCCCGGCGTGGTCGGCCTGGCCGCGGGCATGGACAAGGACGGCCACGCGCTCAAAGCGTGGCCCGCGCTCGGCTTCGGGTTCGTCGAGGTCGGCACGGTCACCCGGCACGCGCAGCCCGGCAACCCGAAGCCGCGCCTGTTCCGGCTGACCGGCAGCGAAGCCGTCATCAACCGAATGGGCTTCAACAACGCGGGCGCCGACGCCTTGGTCGAGCGGCTGCGCGTGACCGGCCCGATCGGGGTGCCGCTGGGCATCAGCATCGGCAAGTCGAAGATCACCCCAGTCGAGGACGCCGTCGAGGACTATCGCCACTCCCTGCGCGCGCTGCGCGACCTCGGCGACTACTTCGCCATCAACGTCAGCTCCCCCAACACCCCCGGCCTCCGCGGACTCCAAGACCGCGAAGCCCTCGACGCGCTGGTGAGCGAGCTGCGCCGGGAGTCGACCAAGCCGCTGCTGGTCAAGATCGCCCCCGACCTGACCGACGACGCCATCGCCGAGGTGCTGCAGGTGTGCACCGACCACGGCGTCGACGGGATCATCGCGACCAACACCACCCTGAGCCGCGACGGGCTCGCCGCGGGCGACGCCGCGACCGGGGCCGAGGCGGGCGGACTCAGTGGACGCCCACTGGCCGAACGGGCACGGGCCGTGGTCTCGTTCGTCCACAAGGAAAGCGGACTGCCGGTGATCGGCGTCGGCGGGATCTTCAGCGCCGACGACGCACAGCGGATGCTCGACGCCGGGGCGAGCCTGGTGCAGCTCTACACCGGGTTCATCTACCAGGGTCCGCCGCTGGTCCGCCGGATCAACCGCGCGGTCGGCGCTCGGTGACCTCGGTGGTTCCGCGCCCGCGCCACCAGCGCAGGAACGGGTAGACCACGACCACGAAGGCCGATCCCCAGGCGATGCCCTCGATCCGCATCTGCCCGATCGTCAGCGTCAGGTTGCCGACACCGGCGACGACGGCGGCGCTGACGACGAGCAGATTGACCGGGTCGGCGAAGTCGACCCGATCGGCCAGCCAGATCCGCACGCCGACGAGCCCGATCATGCCGTAGAGCAGCAAAGTCGCCCCGCCTACGACGCCGTCGGGCATGGTGTTGACCAACGCGCCGACCTTAGGTGAGAGCGACAGCGCTATCGCGGTGATCGCGGCGATGACGTAGGCGGCGGTCGAGTAGACCTTGGTCAGCGCCATAACGCCGATGTTCTCGGCGTACGTCGTCGTGCCCGACCCGCCGCCCGCACCCGCCAGCGCCGTGCTGAGCCCGTTGGCGATGAGGGCGTCGCCGACACTGCCGTCGAGGTCGCGCCCGGTGACCGCGCCGATCGCCTTGACGTGCCCCACGTTCTCCGCGACAAGCACGATCACGGCCGGGATGACGAGCAGCACGACCGACGGCCGCAGCACCGGCCCGCTCATCTCCGGCAGCCCGAACCAGGCCGCCGCGGCCAGCGCGTCGAGCCTGCCGTCGTCGAGCCCGCCGGTGACCGCGGCGTAGCCCCAGCCCGCCAGCACGCCGATGAGTACCGAAACCTGCGCGACCAGCCCGCGCGCGACCCCGCAGAACAGGATCACGCCAAGCGTCACGATCCCGACCACCGGCTGGTGCCCAAACGCCTCCGTCGCCTTGGGCGCGAGATTCAACCCGACGAGGACCACGACCGCGCCGGTCACCACCGGCGGCATGACCGACTCGAGGAGTCGCACTCCGAGCGCCTTGACCGCGATGCCGACACCCATCAGCAGCAGCCCAGCCACCAGCACCCCGCCAAGCTGCGCGGCCACGCCTTCGTCCCGGGTGGCCACCAGCGGCGCGATGAACGCGAACGACGAGCCGAGGTAGCCGGGCACGCGGTTGCGGGAGATGAGCAGGAAGAGCAGTGTGCCCACCCCGGAGAACAACAGGGTGGTGGTCACCGGGAACCCGGTCGCGGCGGGCACGAGCACCGTCGCGCCGAACATCGCCGCCACGTGCTGCAGCCCGAGTCCGACAGTCAACGGCCAGCTCAGCCGCTCATTCGCGGCCACAGCGGCACCATCGCGGAGGCGGCGGCCGTCGCCGTGCACGGACCAGACCGTCAACGCCGCCTCCACCACGCCCGGGGATTTGTCGGTGCATGGTGCCACAAGGGGTAGCCGACAAGTCGATACGACACTGTGATGTTCACACAGATGCCCTAGTCGGCCCGGTGAGAAAGTCGGGTCCGTTACGCCAGGTGAGGCAGTGTCAACGCGGCAACCAGGCGAGCGCCAGCGCGTACGGGTCGACCACGGGACCCCGCCCGTGCGCGATCCAGTCGACGGCGATGTCGAGCATGCGGTTGGCACTGGCGGGGTCGATGTGGGCCGAGTGGACGATCTCCCAGAAGCGGTCTTCGTAGGCGGGCATGTCGGCCACGTGCGTGGACACGATGTCGTGCAGCTCGGCTGGGTTGATCATGGTGTCCATGGCGGGCTCCTTTGGGTCGTCGACCAGGAGACGCTGGAGGTTTGTGGGCATGACGAGTGCGAGCTGGTGATCACTCGCACAGCGCGTTTCGGGCCAAGGATGTATCTGCGGGCAACAAGCCGCACAAGATCACCCACCTTCACCCGATGGTGCGGACCCGTGGAACGCCCCTCGGGGAACTCAGGCCAGGTCGCGCAGGGCGTAGGCCAAGGCTGCTAGGTGGTCCGTGGCGTCGGCCAGCTCGGTGCGGGGGCCTGAGGGTGAACTGGCTGCCAGGGCGTGGCCTGCGGCGGCCACCAAGCGGCCGTAGCCGTCCAAGCCCTCGTCCAGTTGGTACCTGAGCCTCTCGATGCCTGCCGACAGGGCCTGCCGTTCGCCTACCGGGGCGTTGTCGCGGGCGCGTTCGACGGCGTGGAGCTGTGCGGCGAGCCTGCGCAGGGCGGTGGCCGCCTCGTCTCCGGTGGTTCGGGCCTGGGTGACCGAGTCGGCCGGGACCATGGCGCCGCGGGAGAGTTGGGTCAGCAGCTCGTGCAGGGCGTCTTCAGCCTCATCGAGTCTGCGCATGGGTTCGCGGGCGGCGGAGCCGCGGGCGGGTAGTGGCTTGGGGACGCGGATCGGGTCCGGCAACGGCTCCTTGTGCAGGCGCCGGGACGCCAGCCCCGCGGTAACGGCCATGAAGGTCGACACCACCGCGGCGACGATCAGCACGCCGCCACCCGCGCCGGGGTCGGCCACCGCGGTCTCCACGACGACGGCGCCGCCGCCGGTGGTGACGCTGGTGACGGTCCACAGCCGAGTCTTGCGCTGGGCGCGTCGGCGTTGGCGCAGGACCTTGGCGCGGGGGTCGCGCCATTCGGCGATCTTGCCGCGGATCTGGTCCGCGTAGGGGCCGCGCAGCTGTTGGGCTGCCAACTCTCCGAGCTTGATCAGCTCATGTCTGCGCGACCCCATTTCGCGACTGTCAGGCGCCGGACTGGGGGTTGGCCTTTTGCTCCTGGGCCACCCGCTGCTGGATCTCGGCCTGGATGTTGCTCGTGGCCGCCGCCGGGCCGGAGGTGACCTGGCCCGCGACCGGGCCACCGCCCATCGAGGCGCGGATCTGCTCAAGCCGGGAGTGGCCCGCCATCTCGGTGGTGGAGGCCTGGACTTCCATCATCCGGCCCTGCACCGAGTTCTGCGCCAGCTCGGCCTGGCCGAGCGCCGTGGTGTAGCGCTTCTCGATCTTGTCCCGGACCTCTTCCAGCGACGGGGTGTTGCCCGGCGCGGCGAGTTCGCTCATCTGGTTGAGCGAGCGCGAGACCTGCTCCTGCATCTTGGCCTGCTCGAGCTGGCTGAGCAGCTTGGTGCGCTCGGCGAGCTTGTTCTGCAGGACCATCGCGTTGCGCTCGACGGCGGTCTTGGCCGACGCGGCGGCCTGCAGGGCCTGGTCGTGCAACGTCTTGAGGTCTTCGATGCCCTGCTCGGCGGTGACGAGCTGGGTGGCGAAGGACTGCGCGGCGTTCTCGAACTGCGTCGCCTTGGTCTCGTCGCCCTTGCTCCTGGCCTCGTCGGCGAGCACGAGCGCCTGACGCGCCGATGCCTGCAGCTTCTCGACGTCGCCGAGCTGGCGGTTGAGCTTCATCTCCAGCTGCCGCTGGTTTCCGATGACCGCTGCGGCCTGCTGCGACAGCGCCTGGTGCTGGCGCTGCGCATCCTCGATGGCCTGCTGGATCTGCACCTTCGGGTCGGCGTGCTCGTCGATCTTCGACGAGAACGACGCCATGAGGTACTTCCAGAACTTCACGAACGGGTTGGCCATCTCCTCCGCCTGCCTTCTTCGTACCTGCCGTTTGCGGACTCACCGGAGTCCGCGCTGCCACCGATACGGCAACGCCCCGGCACCCTTGTGGGTTCCATCGTGTCAGGTACGCCGGAACCAGACCACCAGACCCGCCACATTTCAGGGATCACTCTGAGGTCGACCCTGAGAGCCCTGAGCCGGGTCGGTTCAAGCCGCGTACACCGCGCCCGCGCGCGGGCCCCCGAGCGTCGTGTCGATCCGGTGCGACAGCACTGGCTGGATGCGCAGGTCGGCCAGGTTCTCGCCGACGACAGCGGGCACGAGCCTGCCGCCTTCGGCCGCGGCGCGGGGGCCGCTCGCCCTGGTGTCGGCCTCGACGGCGGCCTGCTCGGGCAGCACCCGCTCGACCATGCCGTTCTCCACGGCGGTGAGCGCGCTGATGTCGGCGGCCACGTGGTGCAGCAACTCCGACATCGGCAGTGCGAGGGCGTCGCAGATCGCGGCGAGCAGTTCGCTGGAGGCTTCCTTGCGGCCGCGCTCGACCTCAGAGAGGTAGCCGAGGCTGACGCGTGCGCTGCGGGAGACCTCCCGCAGGGTGCGCTGCTGGTTGGTGCGGGCGTGTCGGAGCCGATCACCGATCGCCTCGCGCAAGAGCACGGTCATCGCGCACCTCCCTTCCTCGGCGGACTCAGTCCGTGCGCTGTGCCCCGATGCAGGCTGTCGGTAGCCGGCGCGGGGACAGCGCGTGGCCGTCACCTTGACAACGTTACCGACAGGCATGGCCGAAGCGCAGCGCCTTCGCGGGTAGTCCGCCAAGAGCGAACGATCCGCGGGCGCGGAATGTTCCCAGCTAGACGCCGGTGGGCATGATCCAGTCAGGCACGGTCGGTGAGCACAACCTCACTCGATGAGCCTATCGACCTCGGCCGCGAGCAGGTCGAGCGCACCTCGAACCGCACCGGCACGCACCTCTTCGCGACCACCCGGGATCGACAGCCGCACCACCGCTGACCCGCGCGGACCCGCCACCGCGACCCACACTGTGCCCGGCGCCACACCGTCCTGCGGGTCGGGACCGGCGACTCCGGTGAGCCCGACACCGATAGTAGCCGCGCACCGCGCCCGAGCGCCCGCGGCGAGCTGGCGCGCGACTTCCTCGTCGACCGCGCCGCGTTCGGCGAGCAGGTCGGCGTCCACACCCGCGAGCGTGGTCTTGAGGTCGGTCCCGTAAACGACGACACCGCCGCGGACCACCGCGCTCGACCCGGGGACGCTGGTCAGGACCGCCGCGACCAGGCCCGCGGTCAGCGACTCGGCGGTCGCCACGGTCTGGCCGCTCTCGCGCAACCGGTCCACCAACGCGGCCACGGGCTCGAACTCCAGGCCGGGGACCAGCCGCAGCAGCGTCACGCGCCCATGGCGCGCTTGCCGCGGGCCCGCAGCCGGATCGCGCGCACGACGTAGTCGACCCCGGTCACCACGGTCAGCGCGACCGCGAGCACCATCACCGTCCACGCCACGGGCAGCCACCCCGCGGGCAGCGGCAGCAAGAACAGCGTGATCGCCAGGATCTGGGTCAGAGTCTTGAGCTTGCCCCCCGGGCTGGCCGGGATGACGCCGTGCCGGATCACCCAGAACCGCAGCAGCGTCACACCGATCTCGCGGGCCGCGATGACCAATGTCACCCACCATGGCAGATCACCGAGCACGCTCAGGCCGATCAGCGCGGCCCCGGTGAGCGCCTTGTCGGCGATCGGGTCGGCGATCTTGCCGAAGTCGGTGATGAGGCCGAGTTTGCGGGCGAGCTTGCCGTCGATGTGGTCGGTGATCGACGCGACGCCGAACACGGCGGTGGCGATCAGCCGCCACGTCGTGTCGTGGCCGTCGTGGGCGAACAGCGCGAGCAGGAACACCGGGACCAAGACGAGCCGCGACAGCGTCAGGATGTTCGCGACGTTGAGCACCGGGACGACGGTGGCCTCGGGCAGCACCGGGCGAACTGGTTCGGCGGCGGCTTCGTCGCCGGTCGCGGCCGGGTTCATTGGGACGCCGGTTGGGCGCGCGGCACGATCTCCAGCGGCTCGACGACCAGGTCGACGCCCTCGGTGTCGATCACCCGGCAGCGGACCATGTCGCCGACGGCGATGTCGAAGTCGTCGGCGTTGACCACGACGCACTCGCCGTCGACCTCGGGGGCCTGGTGAGCGGCGCGGCCGGTGCAGTCCTCGTCGTCGGTCTCCTCGTGCTCGATGAGCACGACGACCTCGTCGCCGATCCGGTCCTCGGCGCGCTGCGCGGTCAGCTCGTCGGCGAGCGCGGAGATCCGCGCGACCCGCGCGGTGATGGTGTCGATATCGAGCTTGTCGTCGAGGTGCTCGGCCTCGGTGCCGTCCTCGTCGGAGTAGCCGAACACGCCGACCGCGTCGAGCCGGGCCTCGGTGAGGAACTTCGCGAGCTCCTCCACGTCGGCCTCGGTCTCGCCGGGGAAGCCGACGATGACGTTGCTGCGGATGCCCGCGGCGGGCGCGGCGGCGCGGATCTGCTCGACCAGGCCGAGGAAGGACTCCGTGTCGCCGAAGCGGCGCATCCGGCGCAGCACGGTGCCGCTGGAGTGCTGGAAGGACATGTCGTAGTAGTCGGCGACGCCCTCGGTGGCGGCGATGGCCTTGACCAGGCTGGGCTTGGTCTCGGCGGGCTGCAGGTAGGACACGCGGACCCGGTCGATGCCGGGCACGGCGGCGAGCCTGCTCAGCAGGGACTCCAGCAGGCCGGTGCCGTCGAGGTCCTTGCCGTAGGAGGTGGAGTTCTCGCTGACCAGGACGAGTTCGCGCACACCCTCGCCCGCCAGCCATGCCGCCTCGCCGACGATCTCGTCCGGCGTGCGGGAGACGAAGGAGCCGCGGAAGGAGGGGATGGCGCAGAACGAGCAGCGCCGGTCGCACCCGCTGGCGATCTTCACCGAGGCCACGGGGCCGTCGGCGAGCCGCACGCGCGGGACCCAGCCGTGGCCGGGGACGGTGACGTCCTGGGCGGCGGTCTGCCGCTTGACCGGTGTGATCGGCAGCAGCGTGCGCCGGTCGACCGGGGTGTGGGACTCGATGGCGTGCCCGGCGACGATGTCGCCGAGGCGTTCGGCCAGGTCGGGGTAGTGGTCGAAGCCGAGGACCGCGCTCGCCTCCGGCAGGCTCTCGGCCAGCTCAGCGCCGTAGCGCTCGGCCATGCAGCCGACAGCGACGACCTTGGCGCCGGTGTCGGCGGCGGCGAGCAGCGTGTCGACGGAGTCCTTCTTGGCCTGCTCGACGAAGCCGCAGGTGTTCACCACGATGACGTCGGGGGCCGCGTCATCCAGGTCGACGAGTTCCCAGCCGCCGCCCGACAGCCGTCCGGCCAGTTCCTCGGAGTCCACCTCGTTACGGGCACAGCCGAGGGTGAGCATGGCGACACGACGCGAAGTCGAGGGAGAGGGCACGGACACAGGGTAACCGCCTTTGGACTGCGACTTTGACACGGCGGCACCCACCCCGGCGCTGGGGGCGACCGGGGCATTGGGGTTGGTCAATGCCACCGGCCGCCGGTACCTATGGTGCCACTGCCTGGGCGGTGACCGCCCGTCCGGGGGTCAGACCCGCTCGAACACGGCCGCGAGACCCTGCCCGCCGCCGATGCACATCGTCTCCAGCGTGTACCGCGCGTCCCTGCGCTCCAACTCGCGCAGCATGGTCGTCAGGATGCGGACGCCGGTCGCGCCGAGAGGGTGTCCGAGGGAGATCCCCGAGCCGTTGACGTTGGTCCGTGCCCAGTCCGACTCGCCGAACTTCCACTCGCGGGTGCAGGCGAGCACCTGGGCGGCGAACGCCTCGTTCAGCTCGATCAGGTCCATGTCGGCCAGGGTCAGCCCGGCGCGCGCGAGCGCCTTCTCGGTGGCGGGCACCGGCCCGATGCCCATCGTCTTGGGCGGCACACCGGCGCTCGCCCAGGTCACCAGCCGGGCCAGCGGACGCAGGCCGAGTTCGGCGGCCATCTCGGGCGTGGTCACCAGGCACACCGCCGCGCCGTCGTTCTGGCCGCTGGCGTTGCCCGCGGTGACGGTGGCGTCCGGGTCCTGCCTGCCCATGATCGGCTTGAGCGCGCCGAGGCTGTCCATGGTGGTCTCCGGGCGCGGGTGCTCGTCGCGGTCGACCACGGTGTCGCCTTTGCGGCCGGGGATGGTGACCGGGACGATCTCGTCGGCGAAGCGGCCCGCGGCGATCGCGGCGACGGCGCGCTCGTGCGACCGGACCGACACCTCGTCCTGCTCGACCCGCCCGATCCCGTACTCCCGGCGCAGGTTCTCGGCGGTCTCCAGCATCCCGCCGTCGACCGGGTGGTTGACCCCGCCCGCGGTGACCCTGGCCCTGGCGAGCCGGTCGTGCAGCTCGACGCCGGTCCCCTTGACGCCCCAGCGCATCGCCGACGAGTAGAACTCGACCTGGCTCATGCTCTCCGCGCCACCGGCCAGCACGACGTCGTTGACCCCGGTCTGCACCCGCATCGCCGCGTCGAGCACCGCCTGCAGCCCGGAGCCGCAGCGCCGGTCGATCTGCAGCCCGGTCGCGGTGACAGGGAGCCCCGCGTCGAGCGCGACCACCCGGCCGATCGCGGGCGCTTCCATCGTGGGGTAGCAGTGGCCGAGCAGCACGTCGTCGACGACCGCCGGGTCGAGGCCGGTGCGCGCGATCAGCGCCCGCACCACCGTGGCCGCCAGCTCGTGCGCCGGGACTTTGCGCAGCGCGCCGCCGAAGCCGCCGACCGGCGTCCGCAGCGGCTCGCAGATGACCGCGTCACGCATACTGGCGGGTGATCCACTCCGCGACCAGCGCGGGCCGCTCGGATCCCTCGATCTCGACGGTGATCCGCGTGGTCACCTGCACGGCGCCGCCCTTCGCGTCCTCCACGTCGCCGATGTCGACCACGCCGCGGATCTTGCTGCCGACCGGGACCGGCGCGGTGAACCGCACCTTGTTGAGCCCGTAGTTGATCCCCATCTTGGTGCCTTCGATGCGGTAGACCTGCGCGAGCAGGTGGGAGAGCAGCGAGAGCGTGAGGAAGCCGTGCGCGATCGGGCCGCCGAACGGGCCGTCCTTGGCCCGCTCCGGGTCGACGTGGAGCCACTGGTGGTCCTCGGTGGCGTCGGCGAACGTGTCGACCCGCGACTGGTCGACCGTCATCCAGTCGCTCGCGCCGACGTGCGTGCCCGCCGCGGCGCGCAGCTCGTCGACCCCGTTGAAGATCTTCATCGTGCCTCCAGTTGCCGAATTCCCCAGCTCCCCGACCAGGTCGCGTCCGGGGCGAGCGTGATCAGGCCGTCGCCGGTGTTGAGCGCGTCGGGCGGGCAGGTCATCGGCTCGACGGCCACCGCGCGGCCCCGGCCCACCAGGTCCGGCGGGGTGAACACCTGCACGTAGGCGAAGACGGGGTCGGCCCACAGCTCGGTGGTGCCATCCGGCGCGGCGAGGTGGTGGCGGACGTGGGTGTCGCCCTCGGCGGGCGCCGCGCCGCCGAACGCGTTGTCGAGGTCGAGCTCCTTCACCGGACGGCCTGCGCGCAGGTCCAGCTCGGCGGGCACGGCCGTCGCGGGCCCGGTGGGGAGGCCGCCGTCGAGGGGGATGGTGGTGGCCGCGGCGACGGTGAGCACGCAGTCGTCGATCAGGGCGTCGCCCGCGCGCAGGTAGGGGTGCGCGCCGACGCCGAACGGCACCGGCTCGGTCCCGACGTTGCGCACGGTGTGGGTGACCGTGAGGCCTGCCCCGTCGACGGCGTAGCGGATGCCCGTGGCCAGCGCGACCGGCCAGCCCGGCTGCGGCGGGATCACGGCCACCAGCGTGATGGCGTCGTCCGCACGCTCGCCGACCTGGTAGACGACGTGGCGCAGCAGGCCGTGGATGGCGTTGCCCGCCTCGGGCTCGGTGAGGGCGAGCTGCTGCTCGCCGCCGTTCCACTGCCACCGCCCGTGCGCGGTGCGGTTGGGCCACGGCACGAGCACCGCGCCCATCCCGCGGGCGGGCCGCGCGTCCTCGGGGAACGTCTCGACGAGGTGGCGATCGCCGTGCCGGAGCGCCCGCAGCCCAGCGCCCACCTCCGTGACGATGGCGTGGACGTCGCCTGCGCGGATCTCGAACTGCTCGCCGGTGGGAAGCACGTGAGCACCCTAGATCCGCTGTGACGGTCCTCGCCAGGACACTCGGCGGCCATCTGCTGCGCTTACCGTGGACGGGTGGCCTCCTCCCGACGTCTCCGCGCCCTGATCACCAACGACGACGGGATCGACTCCCCCGGGCTGCACGCGCTCGCCGCGATCGCCCGCGGCGCCGGTTTCGAGGTCGTGGTGGCGGCGCCGCACGAGGACGCGAGCGGGGTCAGCGCGTCGGTGAAGGCCCTGCGCGGCGCCGACGGCGGCGTGCGGCTGCACCGGCGGGAGATCCCGTCGTTGCCGGGCGTCGAGGCGTACGCGGTGGAGGCGCACCCGGCGTTCATCGTGCACGCCTCCGGACGCGGCTGGCTGGATCCGGAGCCGGACATCGTGCTGTCGGGCGTGAACTACGGCGCCAACGTCGGCCGTTCGGTGCTGCACTCGGGCACGGTGGGCGCCGCGCTCACGGCGAGCCTGCACGGGTGGCGGGGCCTGGCGGTCTCGCTCGACTCCGGGTGGGAGATCCCCGAGCGGCCGCACTGGGA
>DATLIA010000157.1:0-6461 GCA_035540215.1 Actinokineospora sp.
CCCTCAACACCGAACTGGCCGCCTGGCAAGACACCACCAACACCGACCAACGACAGGTCAACTGGCACTTCACCACCAGCGACGCCCGAACCAAACTCCGCCACCTATATCCACAGTTTTAGTCGCGACGATCTACTAGTCGTCCATCTGCGGATGTAGGGGCGCCCGCTAGCCAAATTGGGCCGGGGCGACCTGTGGCTCTCCGCATTCCGTTCACAGCGCTCCATGACTGAGTCTGAGCACGAGCCCACCGACACTGGCAAAGATGTGGCCGAGGGTGACGGTTGGCGGTGCTGGGACTTCCGCAAAGCGCGGTCAAGGAGGTCATCGCCTGACCGGATCGTCCGTCCGACGAGCCCGCGCCGCTGACCTCCATGAGCGCGCCCAGCATCGTCCAGTCGGCTGCGCTTGTCGGCGATCAGGGACGCCCGACTCGCAAGACCTCGGGTAGGTGTGTTCGCTTTGGGCTGGGCTCGTTGGTAACGGATCGTCGCTGGGCGCGATGAACTCTTCGTACTTGAGGAGTTACTGAACGTCGCGACTTGGCCCAGAAGGTGTCGTGTGAACGAAGTCAGTGAGTGGTGGCGAACGAGAAAGCGGAAGCCCCTGTGGATCGCGGGCGGAGTCGTTCTGCTTCTTCTGCTGTTGAGCGCTGTATTCGGCGACCCGGACGACACCAAACGTCCGCAGGGGCTGGTCGGCGGGGCTAGTACATCGTCGGCTACGTCCTCCGCCTCGGAGCCCGGGCATGCGGCCATACCCGAGGACTTGATCGGCAAAGGGTTGCCCGATGCGAAGAAACAACTCAATGCGCTGGGCTTCCACGACGTTGTAGTCAAGTCGGTGGACGGCAGGTCGATCATTGTCGAAGCCAATTGGCTGGTGTCCCGCGTCGACGGACTGGGAACGTCCGTGCCGTTGACGACGCCAGTGACGGTCTGGGTCGACAAGCCGAAGTCCACCGCTGAGCCCGCCGAACCGCTTCCGTCGCCCGCCGATGTGCCGCCGCCTCCACCCGCTGACGACACAACCGCAGCGGCACCTGAGCCCATCCCTGAGCCCGAGGCGCCTGCCGCGTACTACCCGAACTGCGCCGCAGCCGACGCTGCGGGTGTTACACCCCTGAGGGCTGGGGAGCCTGGCTACCGGAAGGGTTTGGACAGGGACGGCGACGGAGTGGCCTGCGACAAGTAGGACCGAATGCGCCCGTCGGCCGTGCCCAGCCGGCATGGCGGCGTGGCTGGAAGGCGTTGGCGCGGCAAGGTGTTGGCGGAGGGACCTGCCGGCGCGCAAGCACGGCGCCGACGTCACCGTGATCGACCCGCTGCCGATGCCGCTGCACAAGACGCTCGGCGACACCGTGGTCGAGGTGTTCCGCGACCTGCGCGCGGCCAACGGTGTGACCTGGCGCCTGGGCGTCGGCGTCTCGGCGTTCGCCCGTGCCAACGGCGTGGTCGATGCGCGCCACCTCAGCGACGGCACCGTGATCCCCGCCGATGTCGTGCTGGTCGGGGTCGGCGGCCCGCGCCGCGGCTGGGGTTGGGCAAGGCCGCAGGGCTGGAGCTGTCGGACTCGGTAGCGGGATCGACGTCGACTTCGTCGGTTCACTTGGTGACATAGGCCGCCGAATCCCGAACGAGCGTTGCGAGGCTCGTCGGCGGTGCTGGGACAACGCGCCCGTTGATCAGGATCAAGTCGATGTTGCCTGGGTGGGCGGCTGTCACAACCGTCCCGACCGGGTCATGTGCGCCGCCGAGCAGGTTCACATCGTTAGCCCGCAGAATGATCAGGTCTGCTTTCTTGCCCACCCGAAGCGACCCGACCTCGTCGGCCATTCCGAGTGTCGCGGCGCCGCTGATGGTGGCCAGGGTCAGGGCTTCTGCGGCGGTCAGATGATCGCCTGTGGTTCGGCTTGTCAGGATTGCCGCCCGCATGACCGAGAACATGTCGCCCGCGACCGTTGTGACTACATCGACGCCCAAGCCGGTAGTGATGCCGTTGGCACGGAGGCGGCAGGCCATCGGGGCTCCGTGGCCCATCTGGGCCTCGACGGCCGGGGCGATCGCCACCGCCGCGCCTGCTTCGGCGATCAGGGCGAGTTCGTCGTCCGGTAAGGAGTTGGCGTGGACGAAGGTGATGTCAGCATGGAGTAGGCCGCGCGAGCGCAGTAGCGCGATCGGACGGTCGGCCATCGGGCCGCGTCCGACATGCACATAGGTGCGCACGCCCAGGTCTCGTGCCGTGGCCAAGTCCGCGGCGACCTCGTCGATCGGCTGGTATGACGGACCCGATGGCGCGGAGGCCAGGCGGACCAAGTCGCTGTCCCCGGCGAAGTGGTCGCGGTGCACTCGGCGGAGGTCGTGGATGTCTTCGCCGAATACCGGGCGGCCGTGACCGTAGACGGCGCGGATGCCGGACTCGCGCAACGCCGTGACCGCCGCGTCGGCGTGGGCGGGCGACGCGCTGATGTGGGAGAAGTCCTGGACAGTCGTGACACCACAGGCCAATGCCTCCCACGCGCCCGCCAAGGTGCCCGCATAGACATCCTGCGGTCGATAGCGACCCGCGATCTTGCCTAAGACCACGGACAAGTACTCCCCGAGGTCGGCATCGGCGGCGATCCCGCGCAGGGTTGTCTGCCAGAGGTGGCGGTGGGTGTCGACGAAACCGGGCAGGACGATGCGATCGGTCGCGTCGATCACCGTCGCGTCCGCCGCGGGCAGATTCGGGCCCACGGCGGCGATCCGGCCGTCCTCGATCAAGACGTCGGTGTTCTGGTGGGCGACCACCGCCGGTTCGGTGTCGATCACCAGGCCGTTGCGGAGCACTGTGCGGTTCATCGGATCCCCCTTGATGGAAAGCTTTCTGGAAAGCTATCACGATCTGGAATATCCTGCCACCGTGACCGACCGGGTGGATGAGCTGATCGCTTCGTGGCGCACCGAGCTGCCCGCCGCTCTCGGTCCGACCTCAGAGCTGAGCAAGCGTGTGCTGCTCCTAGCCGCTGAGCTGAGTGAGGCCACGCGCCGGGAGACCGACCGGCTGGGGCTGACCACCGCCGAGTTCGACGTCCTGGTCACGCTGCGCCGCGTGGGTGGGCCCTGCAGGCTCAAATCCAATGAGCTGAGCCGATCGCTGCTGCTGTCCACGGGCGGCACCAGCAACGTCGTCAACCGGCTGGCCGACCGTGGCCTCGTGCGTCGTGACCCCAACCCGGACGACGGCCGCAGTGCGCTGATCACCCTGACAGAGCAAGGCCGGGCGCTGGCGGAGGACGCCGTCCTGGCGAACACCGCCGCGCAGGAAGCCGTCTTCGCGGGAGTCCCGCGTGGGGCCCTGCGTGCCGCGACGGTAGGCCTGCGCGCGGTGATCAAGGCGAAAGACGGCCGCTGAGCACCTCCATGAGCGCGCCCAGCGTCGTCCAGTCGGCCGCGTTGTCGGCGATCAGGTCGCCGATTCGCCAGACCTCGGGGTAGGTCCGCTCGCTGTGGTCGGGCAGCCCGCGCATGGCGGGATCGAGTCCGTCGATCTCCGACTCCGTCAGCTCCACCGAGAACACGTGCTGCCGGTGCGGGCTCAGTGTCGCAGCGAGTTGGCGGGCGTGGTGGGCGCGGAAGCGGTCCACGGGCAACTCCAGGCCGGTCTCCTCGGCCAGTTCGGCGGCGGCGACCTCGACCGGCGCCATGGGCACGTGGCTCGATCCGCCAGGCAGCTCACGGACGAACCCGTCCGCCGAGGCCGAAGGCGCGCGGAACTCCTTGACGAGCACGACCCGAGTGTCCACAAGGGACGATCCCCGGCAGTAGGCGACCACGGCCGCGATGTCGGGCCGGGCGATCACCACCTCGTTGTCCTTGACCCGATCCTCCGCCCGCACGTAGATCTGTGCGTGAAACGCCCACAGGTACACGAACTCGCGCGTCGGCCCCACCCGGAACGTCCACTCAAGCCGCCCGCCGCGCAACGTGTTCCCCGCTGACTCCTGCGCGCTCAGCCACGCCTGAAACGACGGGGTCCGCCAGACCAAAAGCGGAACGTCCCGGGCGCCGCCGGACCGACAAGCGCCGTCCTCGATCTGCTTGAGCGCGGCGGCGATCGTGTCCGTGAGCGTGTCGGCGAGCGGGATGTGGTGGTCGGCCGCGTAGCCGCGCTGATAGCGGACACTTGAGGCCGCGGGCGGGGTGCCGAGCACGACCCGGCCGGTGTCCTTCCAGCGGCCGAACTCGTCGTTGGTGGTCAGCGCGGGCATCCCCGGGCCGCGCGGGATCCAGAACAGCACGACGTCGGCGCGGTCGCCCCAGTGCAGCTCCCACGTACGCTGGTGCTCGTAGTCCGGCCACACTCCGTCCCGCGGCTCCGGGTTGAACACGACCAGCCGCCCCGGCCGGTCCCAGGCTCGCTCGATCTCGGCGAGCGCCTCCGGACGCCAGCTCGCGACATCGGGGGAGCGGGGGGTCGGTCCCGCGAGGAACAGGCTGGCGGTCCACTCGTCCGGCGGTGTCTCGCCCGCGTGGACCCGGACGACTTCGCTCACAGTCAAACTTGTCACCTGAGGTATGCAACTACGCTGCCCGCGTGGATGTCTACGAGGTCATCAGCCGACGCCGTGACGTGCGGGCGGAGTTCACCGGCGAGCCGATCGACCCGGAGGTCCTGCGGCGGGTGCTCGCCGCCGCGCACGCGGCCCCAAGTGTCGGGATGAGTCAGCCGTGGGACTTCGTCCTGGTGCGTGACCCGGACACCCGGGCCGAGTTCCACCAGCACGTCCACGGCGAGCGCGCGACCTACGCGGCGACCCTGACCGGGGAGCGGGCGGCGACGTTCGACCGGATCAAGATCGACGGCATCCTTGAGTCGACCCTGTCGGTCGTCGTCACCTACGACCCCGACCGCGGGTCCCCGACCGTCCTCGGCCGGCACGCCATCGCCGACGCCGGTCTCTACTCGGTGTGCCTGGCCATCCAGAACCTCTGGCTCGCCGCGACCGCCGAGGGCCTTGGCGTCGGGTGGGTGAGTTTCTACCGCGAGGACTACTTGCGCGAGCTTCTGGGTATTCCCTCGACTGTGCGGCCGGTGGCCTGGCTCTGTCTCGGCCCGGTGGAGCGGCTGCAGGAGGTGCCTGACCTCGAACGACACGGCTGGCGCTCGCGTCTGCCGCTCGAAGAGGTCGTGCACGACGAGCGGTACCCCACGCGCAGCGGCTAGCCTGAGGTTTCCCCGGAGGGAGACGGCCATGGCGGTTCGGCGGGCACTCATCCTGGGCGGTGCGGGAATGCTCACCGAATGCACCGCGGCCCTCATCGCGGAGGGCTGGCATGTCGTGGTCCCCAGCAGGCGGTACGCGCCGCTGCCCGCTGACGTGGGGTTGGGCCAGGCGCGATGGGTCCAGGCCGACTGGTCCGATCCGGACGACGTGGCCGCCAGGGCGAGTCGGGTGCTCGACGGACCTGCCGACTTGCTGGTGGCCTGGGTGCACGGGCAGGCCCGCGGCCCGATCCTGCGTGCCGTCGAGCCGCTGCTGGCGCCGGACGCGCCGGTCGTCGAGGTGCATTCCTCGATCGACCTGGTGCTGGGCGTCCCGGACCCGGTGATCGACCATCCGACGCAGCAGGTCGTGCTTGGCGCGGTCGCCGGGCGTGGCTCGGTTCGCTGGCTGACTCAGCACGAGATCGCCGCGAGCGTGGACGACGCCATCCGTCGGGCGCTGGCCGGGCGGGTCCCCGGGGTCCACCAGATCGGCGTCGTTCGGGTTTAGGCGCTGTCCTGCGAGTCCGGCACGCGCTATCCGCGCCCGGGCGGCCCCTGGCCGCACGGCCGGAAAGCCCAAGTACACCCAGTACGAGCGGCTTCCCGCCCGCGCGCCCAGGAACCACCCGGATCACGGATCCCGCGCACCGCACTCACAGGACAGCACCTAAGCGGTTCCGCGCAGGCCACGCAGCAGCAACAGGACCGACTCCCGCACCTCGTCGCGCGACTGGTCAGGCGAGAAGACCTGCCAGTCCAGCGCCACCACGAGCACTGTTCCGAACAACGCGGCCGACGCGGTCTGCACGCGGACCCCGGCGGGCAGTTCGCCGATGTCGTCCAGCCGCTGCAGCTGACCTCGGATGATCGACGTCACCTGCTCGCGGACCAGCGACAACGTCTGCTGCCATTGCCCCGGCGTCCGCCAGAGCTCGCTCACCAGCAGCTGCGCGAACGTCGGATACTCGGCGCAGAAGGCGAGCATGCCGTCGACCAGGTGGGCGACCGTCTCGGCGGCGTTCAACGTGTCCGGGGCGTGCAGGCGATCGGCCAGCAGGTCGACGCCGAAGCGGAGGAGGGCCTCGATCAGGCCGTCCTTGCTGCCGAAGTTGTAGTACACCGTTCCCTTTGCCACGCCCGCTTCGGCGGCGATCTCGTCCACGGTGAGCCCGACCATGCCCCGCGTGCCCGCCAAGCGCAGGGTGGCGTCGAAC
>DATLIA010000158.1:0-10094 GCA_035540215.1 Actinokineospora sp.
CCGCGTTGTCACCCATGCCGCGCTCGAACAACGCCACAGCCGCCTCACGCTGCGCCTCGGACAACGAACTCCGTGCATCCATACGACTGCTCCCCGGAAGCTGGAACTGAATTCTCAGTCCAACTTCCGGGGAGCAGTTCAGTTCCCGGGGCCTTTCTCACTTCGCTACGCCGTTACCGGCTGGGGTTCCTCGCTGTCAGCCAAGGCGTGCTTGGCCGTGCGCTTGTTCTTGCGGCGCTCCTTGCGGTTCTCGACCATCGTGTAGAGGGTCGGGACCAGGACCAGGGTCAGCAGCGTGCTGCTCAGCAGACCGCCGATGACGACCAGGGCCAGCGGCTTGCCGATGAAGCCGCCCTCGCCGGTGATGCCCAAGGCCATGGGCAGCAACGCGAAGATGGTGGCCGCGGCGGTCATCAGGATGGGACGCAGTCGCCTGCGGCCGCCCTCGATGACGGCGTCGCGCACCGACATCCCGTCCGATCGATACTGGTTGATCAGGTCGATTAGGACGATCGCGTTAGTCACCACGATGCCGACGAGCATCAGCATGCCGATGAGCGCGGGCAGGCCGAGCGGCGTGCCGGTCGCCAGCAGCAGGCCGATCGCGCCGGTGGCGGCGAACGGGATGGAGATCAGCAGGATCAGCGGCTGGATCAGGCTGCGGAACGTGGCCACCATGATCAGGAAGACGATCGCGATGGCCGCCAGCATGGCCAGGCCCAGGTCGCCGAAGGTCTCGGCCTGGTCGGCGCTGACGCCGCCGATCTTGTAGTCGGCGCCGTCGGTGAGGGTGATGCCGTCGAGCTTGGTGGTGAGGTCCTGGGTGATCTTGCCGAGGTTCGACTCGGTCGTCTTGGCCGAGACGGTCGCGCTGCGGTCGCCGCCGGTGCGGCGGATCTGCACCGGGCCATCCACAGTGGACACCTGGGCGAGTTCGCCGAGGGTGACCGGGCCGGTGGCGCTGGGCAGCGGCAGGGCCTTGAGCGCGGCGATGTCGGCCGGGGCACTGCCGGTGCGCATCACGATCTCGTGGCGGACGCCGCCGATCGGGAGCTCGGTGACCGGGATCCCGCGCAGGGCCTGGATGGCGAACTGGCCGATCGCCTGGCTGCTCAGGCCGCGGGCGGCCGCGGCCTGCTGGTCGACGACGACCTCGACCCGCGGGGAGCTCTTCGACAGGTCGCTGGTGACCTCGGTCAGGCCGGAGACCCCGCCCATCGCCTTCTGCACCGTGTCGGTGGCCTTGGCCAGCGACTGCGCGTCGGGCGCGGTGACCTGGACCTCGACACCGCTGGAGGCGAAGCCGGAGGCCTCGGCGCCGAACTTGACCACGCCGATGCCCGAGTCGGCCTTGACCCGCTCGGTCAGCCGGTCCTTGAGTACACCGAGGTCGGTGCCCTCCTTGACGGTCGCGTTGATCGTGTTGGTCCCGTTGCTGGAGAACCCGAACCCGGCGAACGTGTCGTCGGTGCCGACGGTGACCTGGTAGACCTTGATCTCCTCGGTGGAGCCGAGGACGGCCTCAAGCTTCTTGGCCGCGGCGTCGCGGGTCTCCAGGCTGGCGCCCGGGGGCAGTTCCTGCGACATCTGCAGCGCGGTGCCGTTGGAGTCGTCGAGGAAGTTGGTCTCCAGCCGCGAGGCCAGGCCGATGGTGCCGCCGAAGATCAGCACGGCGATCAGCAGGGTGGCCACGCGCCGCTTGGTGGCGAACTCCAGCACCGGGACGTAGGCGCGCTGCAGCGGGCTGCGGCGCTCCTTCGCCACGGCGGCTTCCCGCGCGGCCTCGGCGGCCTCCGGGTCGCTTGGCACGTTGGGCCGCTTCAGCAGCCAGAAGGCCACCACCGGCACGACCGTCAGCGAGACCAGCAGCGAGGCAAGCAAGGCGACGGTCACGGTGATCGAGAACGGGCCGAACAGCTCACCGGCGATGCCGGAGACGAACGCGATCGGCAGGAACACCGCGACGGTGGTCAGCGTGGACGCCGTCACCGCGCCCGCGACCTCGCGGGTGCCGTCGAGCACCGCGCGGATCTTCTCCTCGCCGTACTCGAGATGGCGTTTGATGTTCTCCAGCACCACGATCGAGTCGTCGACCACCCGCCCGATGGCGATGGTGAGACCGCCGAGGGTGAGCAGGTTCAGCGACAGGTCGCCGATCCACAGCGCGAGCAGCGCGACGAGGACCGACAGCGGGATCGAGATGGCCGTGACCACCGTCGAGCGCAGCGACAGCAGGAACAGCAGGATCACCGCGACGGCGAACAGCAGGCCGAGCAGACCTTCCGACGTCAGGCCGCCGATCGCCTTCTCGACCTCGGGGCCCTGGTCGTAGACCACGGTCAGCTCGGTCTGGGCCGCCTTGCTCATGTCGCCGAGCTTGTCCTGCACGGCCTTGGAGATCTCCACGGCGTTGCCGCCCGCGGCCATGGTGGCCATGACGCCGAGCGTCGGGGTGCCGTTGGTCCGGGTGATGACCGTCGTCTTGGCCAGACCGGCCTCGACCGTCGCCACGTCACCGAGCTTCACCGGGGCCCCGCGCGAGGGCAGGACCAGGGCCTTCAGGTCGTCGACGGACTTGACCGGCCCGCCGATCTGGACGGTCAGGCTGCGGTCGCCCTCGGTCAGCGAGCCCGCCGGGACCGACGTGCCCGCGGCCGACAGCGTGCCCGCGAGCGCGGTCGGGTCGACCCCGGCGGCGGCGAGCTTGGCGTAGTCGAGGGTGATGGCGACCTGCTGGGCGCGGGTGCCGGTGATCGTCGCGCCGCGCACGCCGGTGATGCCCTCGATCTCGGGCAGCACCTCGGTGCGCAGGCGGTTGGCGGTGGCGACCTCGTCGGACCCGGTCTGCGCCGCGATGATCACCACGGGGATGTCGTCGGTGCTGCCCTGGGCCACCGTCGGCTCGACCGACTGCGGCAGCCGCGGGCGCAGCCGGTTGACCGTTTGCTGCATCTGGCTCACCGCGGCGTCGATGTCGGTGCCGAAGGTGAACTGGACCTGGATGGTGGCCGAGCTCTCCGCCGAGCGCGTGGTGATCGTGTCCACCCCGGCCAGACCTCGCAGCGCGCCCTGGATGGGCTCGGCGACCTGGCTGTCGACGATGTCGGGCGAGGCGCCCGGGTACTGCGCGACCACGACCGCCGCGGGCAGCTGGATCGACGGGAAGAGCTGCTGCTTGAGCGACGGCAGGGCGATGACGCCGAACCCGACGATGAGCAGACTGAGCAGACCGACCAGTCCGCGGTTGGCGAGGCTCAGACGAGCCAACACTGACATGAGCGTGTATTCCCCTCGGATGTGGACCGGCGGCCCCAGCGCCGGAATGCGTTCCCATCCAAGCACGGTCAGACCTGTACCGATTCGGTCCAGGGTCTGAAATCACCTCATCCTTTAGGACTACGACCATCCGAGGTCTGATGGTCGTCAGAGGTCTGATTCTCGGGGTCTTCGCTCGCTTTCCACGCGGTCTCGTCCTCGGTGGACTCATCGGAGTCGGGGGTGGAACCCGCGTCGTCGGACCGGAACTTCACCGCCGCCCGCTCGATCTCCAGCCTGCGCCAGCGGCGGCGCTGCCTGCGGGTCATCCTGGCGGGCCACATATCCTGGATGGCGGCGTTGAAGTACGCGCCGATCACGATGGCCAGGCCGATGAAGAAGGCGAACAGCAGGAACGCGATAGGCGTTGCCAGCGCCCCATAGGTGTATCCGGTCGTGGTGATCCAGCCGATGTAGAGGCGCAGGCCGATGCTGGAAAGCAGGAACACGATCATCGCCAGGAACGCGCCGGGCAGGCCGCGGTGCCACGGAAGCTTGCGCGGCAGCGCGAGCTTGTAGAGCGTCGCGAGCGCTAGGACGAGCAGCAGGCCGATGGTGGGGTAGTAGGTGATGTCCACCCAGGACGTGACCGTGTCCCGCCAGGACACCGGGAACAGCTTGGGCAGCAGGTCCGGGCCAAGGGCCAGCACGGGCAGGCCGATGACCAGCAGTGCCAGGCTCAGCACGTAGAGCAGCAGCGCGAAGATCCGCTGCCACACCTCGTTGCGCACCCCGTACTGCCCGTGCGCGACGGTGATCGCGTCGACGAACGACGACATCGCCGACGAGCCCGCCCACAGCGAGATCAGGAAGCCGACGGAGACGATCTCGCCGCGCCCGACGGTGAGGATGTCCGACACGGTCGGCTGGATGATCTGCGTCACGACGCTCTCGCTGAACGCGGTGCGCGAGATGTCGATGATGTCGGCCTCGACGGCGTCGATCACGTCCTTGCCGAACCACTCGGCGACGAAGCCGAGGCTGCCCAGCAGTCCGAGCAGCAATGGCGGCAGCGACAGGACCTGCCAGAACGCGGCCTCGGCCGCCTCGGAGAAGAGGTTGCCCTCCCACGCCTTGGACAGCGTGCGGGAGATCAGCCGCCACGGCCCGCGCTTGGGCGCTTCGGCGGCGTCGCCGTTCTGTGAGGTCGCCTGGTCAGTCATGACAGGCACAGCATGGTCCATAACCCCCGCGTACGTGCACACACCCGTTGATCTCACCCGCGTGTCGCGCCGCGGGGCGATCTTGACCCAGCGGGCGGTATCCTCGCTTTCGCCCTCAACGTCGACGCTTGGGGGCATTCGCTTGTCCGGGAGTGCTGTGGGAAAGGGGCTGGGGGGACTCGTGACGCGGGCCGAGGTGCAACCGGAGTCAGCGACGCCCTCAGCGGCCAGACCCCTGCGCGACTGGCAGCGGCGGGCACTCACCAAGTACCTGACCCGCAGGCCCAAGGACTTCCTCGCGGTCGCGACGCCCGGTGCGGGCAAGACGGTGTTCGGTCTGCGGGTCGCCGCCGAGCTGCTGGCCGACCGCACGGTCGAGCGGCTGACGATCGTCGCCCCGACCGAGCACCTCAAGCACCAGTGGGCGGCGTCGGCCACCATGGCGGGTATCCCGATCGACCCGAACTTCACCAACTCGATGGGGCAGACCTCCAGCGACTACGTCGGTGTCGCGGTCACCTACGCCCAGGTCGCGGCCCATCCGAGCCTGCACAGGGTGCGCACCGAGCAGCGCAAGACCCTGGTCATCCTCGACGAGATCCACCACGGCGGCGACGCCAAGAGCTGGGGCGAGGCGATCCGTGAGTCGTTCACCCCGGCCGTGCGCAGGCTCAGCCTGACCGGAACCCCGTTCCGCAGCGACGACTCGCCGATCCCGTTCATCGGCTACGAGCCCGACGGCGCGGGCTTCCTGCGCAGCAAGGCCGACCACACCTACGGCTACGCCGACGCCCTGCGCGACGGCGTCGTCCGGCCGGTGATCTTCCTGGCCTACTCGGGTGAGGCGAGCTGGCGCAACAGCGCGGGCGAGGAGTTCACCGCCCGCCTCGGCGAGCCGCTCACCGCCGAGCAGACGGCGCGCGCGTGGCGCACCGCCCTGGACCATGAGGGCGAGTGGATCCCGGCGGTCCTCAGCGCTGCCGACAAGCGCCTGACGCAGCTGCGTGAGGGCGGCATCCCGGACGCGGGCGGGCTGGTGATCGCCTCCGACCACGTCTCCGCCAAGGCCTACGCCAAGATCCTTCACACCCTGACCGGCGACGAGCCGACCCTCGTGCTCTCCGACGACCCGAAGGCGTCCGGCCGCATCGCCGAGTTCGCCGCCTCGACCGACCGCTGGCTGGTCGCGGTCCGGATGGTCAGCGAGGGCGTCGACGTGCCGCGGCTGGCCGTCGGGGTCTACGCGACGAGCGCGTCCACGCCGCTGTTCTTCGCCCAGGCCATCGGCCGCTACGTGCGGGCGCGCAAGGCGGGGGAGACCGCGAGCATCTTCCTGCCGTCGGTGCCGGTCCTGCTCGACCTGGCCAGCCAGCTGGAGGCCGAGCGCGACCACGTCCTGGGCAAGCCGCACCGGGAGAAGGAAGGCTGGGACGACGACCTTCTCGCCGACGCCAACCGGACCAAGGACGAGCTGGGCGAGGAGGAGAAGGCGTTCACCTCGCTGGGTGCCTCCGCCGAGCTCGACCAGGTGATCTTCGACGGCTCGTCGTTCGGCACGGCGGCCTTCGCCGGGTCGGCGGAGGAGCAGGAGTACCTCGGCCTGCCGGGTCTGCTGGAGCCCGACCAGGTCCGCGAGCTGCTGAAGAAGCGGCAGGACAGCCAGCTCGAACAGCGCACCCGCCGGGCCGCCCAGCAGGGCCAGGCCGAACCGCCCGCGCCGAAGTCGCAGTCCGTGCAGGAGCGGCTCGTCGCGCTGCGCAAAGAACTCAACGCGCTGGTCGGCATGGCCCACCACCGCACCGGCAAGCCCCACGGCCTGATCCACGGCGAACTGCGCCGCGCGTGCGGCGGCCCGCCGACGGCGATGGCGACGGTGGAGCAGTTGGAAGAGCGGATCGTGACGCTCCGGACCTGGTAGGACCTCGTCTTATCCAGGCCGTCCATTTTGGCTGGTCAAGCGCATGATCGCCGGGTGATCGAAGGCCCGCGCACGTCCAGCGGATGTCGATCTCGTTGCCAAAACGTGTCCACGTGATTGGCTCTGAATCGGTCAAGTGTGGTTCACATCTCAGACGGTTTCGGCATATGTTGTGAGCCGCAACATTTAACCGAGACGGCTGCCGCCCGGGCCCAGGCGACGCGTCGACCGTTCTTGAAAGGGACGACCAATGCGCAGCAAGACGCTGGTTCTGCTCGCCGCCGGTGTGGGTGTCACCCTCGCCGTGACGGCCTGTGGTGCCAACCAGGAGGCCCCGTCCATCGGATCCGGGCAGACCCAGGCCACCACAGGTGGGGGCGGTGGGGTCAAGGTGGGCGTGATCCTGCCCGAGACCGCCACCTCGGCCAGGTGGGAGGGCTTCGACAAGCCGATGATCGAGGCCGCGATGAAGGCGGAGGGCCTCTCGCCCGACATCCAGAACGCCCAGGGCGATGTGCAGAAGTTCAGCACCCTGGCCGACGGCATGATCAGCCAGGGCGTGAAGGTCCTGGTCATCGCCGCGATCAACAGCGAGGTCGGGGCCTCGGTGGCGGCCAAGGCGAAGGCCAGGGGCATCCCGACCATCGACTACGACCGGCTCAACCTCGGCGGCAGCTCCGAGTACTACGTGTCCTTCGACAACGTGAAGGTCGGCGAACTGCAGGGCAAGGGCCTGGCGACCGCGCTGAAGGACAAGCCGGGCGGCCAGGTCATCGAGATCGAGGGCGCGCCGACGGACAACAACGCGACGCTGTTCTACAACGGCCAGCAGAACGTCCTCAAGCCGCTCTACGACGCGGGCACGCTCAAGCTGGTGCGCAGCCAGCCGATCGACGGCTGGGACAACCAGAAGGGCAACACCGTCTTCGAGCAGATCCTGACCGCCAACGGCGGTGTGGTCGACGGCGTCGTCGCGGCCAACGACGGCCTGGCGGGCGCGGTGATCAACGTGCTGCGCAAGAGCAAGCTCAACGGCAAGGTCCCGGTGACCGGCCAGGACGCGACCCCGGACGGCCTCATGGCGATCCTGCGTGGCGACCAGTACATGACCGTGTTCAAGCCGATCAAGGCAGAGGCCGAGGGCGCGGCCAAGCTCGCCGCGCTGCTGGCCAAGGGTGACACGGCCGGGGCGGACAAGATCGCCACCGGCTCGACCGACGACACCAAGTCCGGCCGCAAGGTCAAGTCCCTGCTGCTGGAGCCCAAGCTGACCACCAAGGACGGGGTCAAGGACGTGGTTTCCCAGGGCTACGTCAAGGCGTCCGAGATCTGCGGCGGCGATCTGGTCGCGGTGTGCGCGCAGCTCGGCATCAGCTGACGATCCACGTCCCCGGCGCGGTCCGCGATGGCCGCGCCGGGGCCTTGCCCAGGAGTCTCCGCAATGAGCGAACCCATTCTTGAAGTCCGGAAGCTGAACAAGAGCTTCGGACCCGTGCACGTGCTGCACGACGTCGACTTCACCGTGCGCGCGGGCGAGGTCACCGCGCTCGTCGGCGACAACGGCGCCGGGAAGTCCACTTTGGTCAAGTGCGTCGCGGGCATCCACCCGATGGACTCCGGCGAGGTCGCCTTCGCCGGGGAGCCCGTGACCGTGCACGGCCCGCGGGACGCGGCCCGGCTGGGCATCGAGGTCGTCTACCAGGACCTCGCGCTCGCCGACAACCTCGACATCGTGCAGAACATGTTCCTGGGCCGCGAACGCGGCAGCGGGTGGCTGCTCGACGAGTCGTCGATGGAGAAGGCCGCGCGCGACACGCTCGCGTCGCTCTCCGTCCGCACGGTGAAGTCCGTGCGCACGCCCGTGTCCTCACTGTCCGGCGGCCAGCGGCAGACCGTGGCCATCGCCAAGGCGGTGCTGTGGGAGAGCAAGGTCGTGCTGCTCGACGAGCCGACCGCCGCGCTCGGCGTCGCGCAGACCCGCCAGGTGCTCGACCTGGTCCGCAGGCTGGCCGAACAGGGCCTCGGCGTGGTGCTGATCAGCCACAACATGGCCGACGTCTTCGAGGTGGCCGATCGGATCGCCACGCTCTACCTGGGCCGGATGGTCGCCGAGGTGCCCACCCGCGACGTCACCCACGGCCAGGTGGTCGAGCTGATCACCGCGGGCCGCTCCGGCGACCTTGGCCTCGCCCGCCCCGAGACCGCAACCGTCTGAGGAACACAATGACCAACACTCCAGCGGCCGCGCGAACCGACACCGGCGGCGCGATCTCCGACTTCGGCATCGACACCACCACTCAGTCCACCGGTGAGGCTGTACGCGACTTCTTTGCCCGGCTCCGCGGCGGCGACCTCGGCTCGATGCCCGCAGTGCTCGGCCTGGCCGCGCTCGTCGGCTACTTCTGGACCCAGTCCGACAGCTTCCTGACCCTCGACAACACCGCGAACCTGATCGCCCAGGGCGCGGGCAAGATGATCATCGCCATGGGCCTGGTCTTCGTCCTGCTGCTCGGCGAGATCGACCTGTCGGCGGGCACCGCGTCCGGCGTGTGCGCCGCGGTGATGGCCATGCACTACGTGCGTTCCGGGAACCTGCAGGGCGGCATGGGCACCTCGGTGTTCTACGTCTTCGTCGGCGGCATGGTCATCGCCGCCGTGCTCGCGGTGTTCATGCGGATCTGGGCGGGCGCGGTCCTGGCCATGGTCGCGGTCACCATCGCGATGATCGGCGCGGCGCCCAACCCGTGGATCGAGATGCTGCTGGCGGTCTGCGTCGGCACCGCGATCGGCGTGATCACCGGCTTCCTGGTCTCCAAGATCGGCATGCCGTCGTTCGTGGTGACCCTGGCCCTGTTCATCACCTGGCAGGGCGTGATCCTGCAGTTCATCGGCCAGGGCGGGGTGTTCGGCATCGGCACCCAGCCGGTGCTGTTCGACGTCGCCAACGGCAACCTGTCGGTGCTCGGCAGCTGGATCCTCTTCGCCGTCGTCGCGGTCGGCTACGCGACCGTCGTGCTCGGCGAGCACTTCATCCGGCTCAGCAAGGGCCTGGTGACCGCGCCGACGCCGATCGTGGTGGCGAAGGTCGCGGGCATCACCGTGCTCGCCGCGCTGGCGACCCTCGCGCTGACGGTCAACCGCTCGCCCAACGACTTCGTGGTGATCCAGGGCGTGCCGTACGTGGTGCCGATCGTGTTGGTCTTGCTGGTCGCGGGCACCTACGTGCTCAACCGGACCCGCTACGGCCGCCACATCTACGCCGTCGGCGGCAACGCCGTGGCGGCCCGCCGCGCGGGCATCAACGTGCCCAAGATCAGGGCGAGCGTGTTCGTGGTCTGCTCGTCGGTCGCCGCCGTCGGTGCGATCGTCTACTCCTCGAAGGTAGGGTCGGTCGACCCCCAGGCGGGTGGTCTCAATACGCTTCTGTTCGCCGTGGGAGCGGCGGTGATCGGTGGGACATCGCTGTTCGGCGGTCGGGGCAAGGTCATCCACGCGGTGATCGGCGGGCTGGTGCTCGCCGTGGTGGAGAACGGTCTCGGCCTGCTGCAGCAGCCCGCGGCGGTGGTCAACATCGTCACTGGGCTGGTTCTCCTGCTGGCCGCGACAGTCGACGCGCTGTCCCGACGACGGGCGGCGGTGGCGGGCAGGTAGGGGAGGGCTGGTGAGCACACCGACGGCGGGTGCGCACCTCGTCGGGC
>DATLIA010000159.1:0-15117 GCA_035540215.1 Actinokineospora sp.
CCCCGTCCACACCGAACGAAGGAAGCTCCGATGAGCCGCGACTGGTGATCTCGATTCCCTCAGCAACGCCCCCACGAACAGAAGGAAGCTCCGATGAGCCGCGACTGGTGACCACGAACTCCCCCGCCCCGTCCACACCGAACGAAGGAAGCTCCGATGAGCCGCGACTGGTGATCTCGATTCCCTCAGCAACGCCCCCACGAACAGAAGGAAGCTCCGATGAGCCGCGACTGGTGAGAACCCGCCCAACCGTCTGGTCCCCAACGATCCCAGGAGAATCCGATGCGCAGCCGTGACTGGTAGCCGACTCCGCCGCAGCGCCGTCGGCCGCGGCCCGAGTGCTCAGCCCCTCGTGCGGGGGAGGCGTCTTCCGCCCGTTCCCACGACTGGTGAACCCCAACGGTGCGACCTCCCCTTCCTCACTCGCGACAGCCTGCGGACTTCCGCCGGATTACCGTCGTACCTGGAAGCGTATGCCTCAGTCCCGACACTGTTCCCCGTCTCACGGCTCATCGTCCGTAACATCGCCGACCCGTTGTTCGGCGTATCACCTGCTCCCGGCCACGCCATGTCGCCCGACGACTCCACGTTACGGCCTGCGCCGACAGTAGTGACCCCGCTACGCCAAGCAGCGCCCGAATGGAGCAAGTACCTGCGACGTTCCGACTGCGGGCCCCTGCATGGTGGACGCCTGAAACCACGATTCATGACCCGGTGGGGTACAACCAAAGTCACCCGTACGGTGTCGCGTTCCGGCCGGCCCGACCCCAACTCTCTGTGATGGAACTCACTCATGCCGTCAGTGCGGGCGCGAGCCACTTCCGCAGCCGAGGCGGCAGCTGCTTCTCCAGCCCGTACGGCTCCAGGTGGGCCTGGAACACCTCGGTGAACGCCTGGTCGACGCTGTCGACGTCCCAGGCATCCCGACGCAGGATCGGCGCCTTGAAGGACGGCTGGCCGACGATGTGCAACTCGGTCCCCGTGCACCGGACCATCTGCCCCGTGATCCCGGCGGACCGCTCATCGAGCAGGAAGTGCACCAGCGGCGCCACGAGGTCCGTCGTGCTCTCCGGCGGCGTGTGCCGCGACGCGCGTTCGGACTCCCACACCATCCGCGTGTAGGCCTTCGGGCAGACCGCGTTGACCCGGATCCCGGAGTCCTCCAGATCCAGCGCCCACGAATAGGTCAGCGACGCCACCGCCCCCTTGCTCGCCGCGTACACCCCGATCGTGCGCTGGCCGAGCGAGGCGCCCGAGGAGATGTTGACGATCGACCCGCGCCCGGCGGCGCGCATCCGCTGGATCGCGGCCAGCCCGGTGTACACCACCCCGAGCACGTTGACCTCCACCAGCGCCCGCGCCCTGGCCGGGTCGTCCTCCCACGGCATCGCCTCATAGGTGACGCCCGCGTTGTTGACCAGCCCGTCGATGCCGCCGAACTCGCGCACGCACAGCTCCACGATGGCCTCGGCCTGCTCCGGGTCGGCGACCGAGTGGTCGCTGGCCACCGCGCAGTCCCCGCCGTCGCGGATCGCCGCGGCCACCGCGCGCGCCTGGTCGCCGTCGACGTCGTTCACCACCACCGCCGCCCCGGCCCTGGCCAGATGCCCGGCGAAGGCCGCCCCGAGTCCCCGTCCCGCTCCGGTCACCACGACCGCCTTGCCGTCCATGCCGCTCATCGCGAATCCCCTTATGTCCCGCCCCGCCGGGCTGATCGCCTGGTGTCGCCAGTGTTGGCGAACAATCAGCCGGTGATGACCCACGGGCGCCGAACGGTCGGACACAGCGCCAGGCGTTTGTAGTCCATTCAGCGCGTCGGTAGTTGGAAACTGATTGCCGGGATTGCGCCGGACGGCCGCAACGGTGCGATATTCGGACTTGAATAGTCGGGTGCCGCTGATCACCGCGCGATATGCCGGTACTCTGAGCGACGCGGCGGTGACCGAGTGGCAGGATGCCGCGAAAGCCCTCCAGGACCACACACTGGCCCCCTGGAGGATGCCGCTCAGCCCGAGTGGGAACCACCCGCCGGACCGGGAGTTGATGTGAGCCGACCAGCGCCGAGCATGTTCGCGGTGTTAGCGAACCGAGAGTTCCGTGCGCTCTGGTTCACCGAGGCCGTG
Organism: Actinokineospora sp.; assembly: GCA_035540215.1. Classification (GTDB taxonomy): domain Bacteria; phylum Actinomycetota; class Actinomycetes; order Mycobacteriales; family Pseudonocardiaceae; genus Actinokineospora. The sequence continues at coordinate 2,124 of DATLIA010000159.1, forward strand.
TCCGTCGCGGGCGACCAGCTGACCAGGGTCGCGCTGGCGATCCTCGTCTTCACCCGCACCGGCTCGGCGCTGTGGTCAGCGGGAATCTACGCGCTGACGTTCCTGCCCGCGCTCGCGGGCGGCCTTGGCCTGTCCCACTTCGCCGACCGCTACCGCAGGCGATCCCTGATGGTGGTGTGCGCGGCCGCGCAGGCTGTGCTCGTCGGTCTGATGGCCATCCCGAACATGCCGCTGTGGGTGCTGTTCATCCTGGTGATCGGCGTGCCCCTGATCCAGGCCCCCGCGGTCGCCGCGCAGAACGCGACGACCCGAGAGATCTTCGACGAGGACGGCCTCTACTTCCGCAGCCAGGAGCTGCGCGGCATCACGACGAACACGATGCTGCTGCTCGGCCTCGGTGGCGGTGGTCTGTTGGTGGCCTGGATCGGCACCTCCTGGGCCCTTGCCATCGACGCCGCCACGTTCGCGCTGGCCGCCTTGGTCGTCCGTCGCTGGGTCGGCAACCGCCCGCCCGCGGGCAGCAAGAACGACCACTGGCTGGCGGGTGCCCGCTTCGTCTTCGGCGACCGCCGCCTGCGCGTGCTGATAACACTGTCGTGGCTGGTCGGCCTCGCGGTGATCCCCGAGGGCCTCGCCGCCCCGCTGGCCGCCGAGATCGGCGCCCCGTCCCGGGCGGTCGGCCTGCTGCTGGCCGCCGACCCGCTCGGCTTCATCGTCGGCACGTTCCTGATCTCCAGATTCGTGCCCGTCGCCGCCCGCCCCCGGGTCATCGGCGTCCTGGCCACCGCGTCGGTCGCGGTGCTGACACTGTTCGTCCTGCAGCCGAACCTGATCCTGGCCCTGCTCCTGCTGTTCCTCGCCGGAGCGGTCGGCGCCTACCAGATCACCGTCATGAGCCTGTTCAACACGATCGTGCCTAACGAGATCCGCGGTGGCGCGTTCGGCGCGGCCCGCACGGGTCTGCGGGTGGCTCAAGGCCTGGGTGTGGCGCTGGGCGGCGCGGTCGCCCAGCTGATCGGCTCCTCGGCGAACACGATCGCCCTGGCGGGCGCTGTGGGCGTGGTCATCGCCATCCCCGCCACCGTGGCCTGGTCGCGCGCGCAGAAGGCGGCGGAGGCCGAGACCGCCGCCAGCACGCCGCGCGCGGGTGTGCCCGCGCCGCAGACCAGCTGACCGGGCGCTTACCCCTCCAGCTGCCGCGCGGCGGACAGCAGGGCCCGGACGTGGGCGGCCTCGGGAACGTCGAGCTCCTCGAACACCCCGAGCGCGACCAGCCAGTCCTCTTGGGCGCCGTCGACGTCGCCGCCGCGGTGGCGGATCAGCGCCCGGACGTGGTGTGCCCTGGCCTGAGCCAGCCGCTGCCCGGCCCGCGTGGTGATCGAGATCCCCAATTCGATGTATTCATCTGCGGCCCGGGAATCACCCCCGTCGAGATAGGCGTGCGCGATCTCGGTAAGCGCCCGGCCTTCCAGCAGTCGCATGCCGGTGTCGCGAATCAGTTCCAGCGCGCGAAGGCCGTAATCAATGGCCCCCGCCGGATCGCCGGTCCGCCGATTCAACGCGCACAGGCCCGTCAGCACCGAGGCCTCGCCGAAGCTGTACCGAATACTCCCCGCCAGCGCGAGCGCCTCCGCGTAGTGGGTGGCCGCGGCCGACCACTCGCCGGTGCGCAGCTGGATGGTGGCGAGGATGTCCAGCCCGCTTACCTCGTGCCGCCGCTCCCCCAGCGCCCGTGTCTGGTCGAGCGCCTGCCGGACCAGGGTGTGGGCGTCGGTGAAGGTGCCCATGTCGCACCCGGTCTCCGCCAGACAGACCAGCATGCTGACCTCGCCGAGGCGGTACCCGTATTTGCGGCACACGGCGAGCGCGTCCCGATAGCACTGATCGGCTTTCGCCAGATCGCCCAACGCCCAATACGTCAGCCCGAGCCCCTGGGCCGCCGCGCCCTCGATATGCCGGTGCCCGATCCGGGTGCTCAATTCCAGTGCCTCGGTGTGCCGTCGCACCGCGGTCTCCGGCTGTCCGAGAAGCAGCGCGTTGATCCCCATGTAGTTGAGCGCGGTCGCCTCGCCGCGCCGGTTCCCGATGGCCCGATAGATGTGCAGCGATTCCTCGCAGACCTCGAGCGCCTGCGCGGGCCTGCCGCACACGGAATGGGCCCGCGCGAGGTGGTAGAGCGCGGAGGCCTCGATGACCCGGTTGCCGGTGCTGCGGCTCAGTTCGAGTGCCCAGCGCAGGTGTTCGCCCGCGTTGTCGTAGTCGCTGAGGATGGCGTGGATCTGGCCGAGCAGCTCGCGCACTGACGCCTCGGCGTCGATGTCGCCCGTGCCCTTGGCCGCGGCGAGCGCCGCGGTGCAGACGGCGATGCCGTCGCCGCCGTGGCCGCGGTTGATGAAGTAGCCGCGCAGTGCCTCGGCGAAGCGCCAGGCATAGCTGGGCAGACCGAGCGCGCCCGCCTTGAGGGTGGCGGCGACGAGGTTGCCGCGTTCGGCGTCGAGCCAGGCGATCGCGGCCTGCTCGCCACCCGCGGTCGCCGCCGTCGGCTCGACCTGCCAGAGCATGGCGCTGTGCGCGCGGACCGACCGCAGGTAGTGGCCGAAGAGCCGGGTCAGCGCGGCGGTGCGGTCGTCGCCCTCGTCGGCGTGGCCGGAGCGGTCGGCGGCGTACTCACGCAGCAGGTCGTGGAAGGTGTAGCGGCCGGGGGCGTGCTCGCGGATCAGGTTGCCGTGGTCGAGGACCCGCAGCAGCCGCGCGGCCTCCTCGACCGGGCTGTTGACGAGCGCGGCGGCGCCCCGGGGGTCGATGTCGTTGCCGGGGACGAGGCCGAGCAGGCGGAACAGCCTGCGTGCCGCCGGGGCGAGCCTGGCGTAGGACAGGTCGAAGGCGACACGGACGGCGGCGGACTCGTCGCCCGCCACGGTCAGACCCGCCATCCGGCCGCGGTCGCGCAGTTCGCGGGTGTAGTCGGCGACGGTGGTCAGCGGGCGGATCGCCAGGTTGGCGCCCGCGATGCGCAGGGCGAGCGGCAGGTGCGCGCAGGTCTCGGCCATCTCGGCCGCGGCGCGCGCCTCGCGTCGGGTGCGGGCCACGCCGACGAGCCTGCCGAGCAGGTCGACGGACTCCAGCGGGGCCAGCACGTCGAGCGGGAGCTGGTGGGCGCCGTCGCGGGCGGTGAGGCCGGTGAGCCGGTCGCGGCTGGTCACCAGGACCAGGCAGCCCGAAGAGCCGGGCAGCAGCGGACGGATCTGCTCCGCGGTGGCGGCGTTGTCGAGCAGGACCAGCACGCGCTTGCCGGTGAGCATCGTCCGGTAGAGCCCGGCCGCCTCGTCCGAGTCGGCTGGGACGCGTTCGGGGGCGACACCCAGCGCGTGCAGGAACCGAACCAGCACCTCGTGTGTGGTCGGCGGGTTGGCCGAGGCGAAGCCCTGCAGGTTGGCGCTGAGCTGGCCGTCGGGGAAGCGCGAGCGGACCCGGTGCGCCCAGCGGACGGCCAGCGCCGTCTTGCCCACCCCGGCGCTGCCCGACACCGCGATGATCACCGCGTGTCCCTCGACCTCGGCCAGGAACCCGTCGAGCCGGTCCAGCGCCGCGGCCCTGCCGACGAACCCGGGGGTCTCGCCGGGCAGCTGCGCGGGCGGCCGGGCGGCGAGGTGGTCGGTCTGGCCGCTGCGCAGCACCCGCAGGTGTGCGGCGCGGATCTCGGCCCCCGGCTCCACGCCGAGTTCCTCGTCGAGCCGGGTCCGGATGTCGGCGAACACACCGAGCGCGGCGGCCTGTTCGCCGGTCCCGGCCAGGCCGAGGATCAGCCGGGCGTGCAGGCCCTCGTGCAGCGGCTCGTCGTGGGTCAGGCCGCGGGTACTGCTGACGACCTCGTCGTAGCGGCCCAGTTCCAGCCCGAGGTCGGCGTGGGCGATGGCCACCTCGCGGCGGCGCGCGGCCATGGCGACGGCGGCGGGGTGCTGGCGGAGCCTGCCGGGCAGGTCGGCCAGCGGCGGCCCGCGCCAGCAGGCCAGGGCGTGCTCGAACTGGTCGGCGGCCCGCTCGGGCTGGCTGACCCGCAGCGCTTGCGCCTGGGTGGCGAGGTCGTCGAACCGGGCCAGGTCGAGCTGGTCCCCGCCGAGGTCGAGCCGGTAGCCGCCCGGCACCGATGCGATGACCTCGGGGCTGTCCTTCGTGTTGCCGGACAGGGCGCGGCGCAGCCGGGAGACGTAGGTGTGGACGAGGCTCAGGCAGCTGTCCGGCGGGTCTTCGCCCCACAGCACGTCGATGATCTCCGCGTGCCGCACGGCGGTGCCCGCACGCAGGGCGAACAGGCCGAGGAGCGACCGGAGTTTGAGCGCGGGCACGTCGATCGGGCGGTCGCCGAACTCGATGGTGAGCGGCCCGAGCACGCCGACCCGGACCCGCGGCGCGATGGCCTGCCGCACGGCGGCCTCGTGGAACTCGGTGTCGTCCGGGGAGACCCCGACGGCGGCGGCGAGCTTGCGCACGGAATCAGGCCGAGGCCGGTCGACGCCGCCGCGTTCGATGTAGCGCAGCGCCCGCACACTCAGCCCAGAACGGGTCGCGAGCTCCTGCTGGGTGAGCCTGGCGCGCAGGCGGTGGAAGCGGAGCACCTCGCCGAATGAGCCCGGCGGGTCTCCACCCATCACGCCGCCTCCCCGGTACCGAGTTGCCGCCTGCGTCCCCACCAATTGCCGGTTGCCAATCCTAGTGCATCCGTGTGGGACATTCGCGCTGGTGGGAACCCTAGACATGTTCATCGTGATCAAGGTCGCCGGGTATAGATCAGGTGCCAGGACCCACCCGTAGGGTCTTTCGTGCGGGGGGTGGCATGGCGCCCTGGGGGTGTGCCATGCGACTTCCCGCGCCAGTACCCAGCACGAACACGACGCGCGGCCGATCGGCCTACCCCGGTAGCCTGATCAGGTGGGGGCACAGCGCAGACAGTCGCGTCGAGCATGATCAACAAGCCGTCGCGACCCGATCCCGACCCACTCGGCCGGGAGCGTCCTCGGCTGCCCGGACGGGTCGCGTGGTTCGTACTCGTCGTCCTCGTCGCGGGCGGCTTCGCGGTGATCGCCTCCCGCTCCCCGGCCCCGCCTGATGGCAGACCGACCGGTCCGGCCGCCGAGGCGGCCGCCGCGATCGACGCGCTGCTCGACCCGGCCGCTGGCGACCCGCTGGACTACCTGCCCGCCGATTTCACCACCGTCACCGGAGTCGTCGCGGGCCACGCCGCCGCCCCCGAAGGCGGCTTCCGAGCGGTCCACGTCGGCGGCGGCTGCTCGACCCCATGGGGCGACGACGACACCCGCTGGCACTTCTCCGCGGGCTGCCAGGCCCATGACCTCGGCTACGACCTGCTCCGCTACGCCGAGGCCAAGGGCCACCCCCTCGGCGCCGACGCGCGCAGGCGACTCGACGACCGCCTCTCGGCCGACATGCACGCCCAGTGCGACCGCGACCCGCGCGGCTCAGCGGGCACCTGCGAGGTCGTCGCGTCGCTGTTCTCGGCCGGGCTCGTCGTCAACTCGTGGCACCAGCGCTGGGGCCCACCCCGCACCGAGCCGATCGGCGCGTGGACGGCGGCGCTGCTGGTGGTCATCGCCCTGCTGGTCGTGCGGGTCCCGATCCTGCGCCGGACGAGGGCTGTTCCTGTCGTGCGGCTGCCGCGGCCGCGACGCGACACCGATCGGGAGCAGTCCGCGTATCTCGCGTTCCTGCGGATGGCGAGCCTGGTCGGGGTGGTGGCGGCCGAGGCGATCCTGGCGATCGCGCCGATGCTGGGCGTGCCCGCGGCCCGGCTGTGGCCGCTGACGTGGCTGTTGCAGCTCGCGCCGCTGTTCTTCTTCGCGGGCGGGCACGCGAATCTCGTCGCCTGGCGTTCGGCGGTGGCTGATGGGACGGGCTATGGCGGCTATCTCGCTGGGCGCCTGTGTTGGCTGATCCGGCCGGTTCTCGCGTTCGTGACGGCTTGGCTGGTGTTGCCGCTGTCGTTGGATCTGCTGCGGGTGCCTGCGGAGGCGGTGGGCACGGTCGGGCGGCTCGTGGTGGGGCCGTTGTGGTTGTTGGGGCTGTATCTGCTTGCTGTCGCCGCGACGCCTCTGCTGGTTTGGCTGCATCGACGTTTTTCGGTCTTTTCGCTGGTTGCGCTGGTGGCCGCGGTTGTGGCGTTGGATGCGGCCGGTTCGCTTTTCGCGGGGGCGGTGCTGGCGGTGCTCTTTGGGCAACTCGCGCTGCATTACGCCGACGGTGGCTGGTTGCGGCCGCACCATCGGATGGAGGTGGGTGTTGGCGGCGGCGGGGCGTCCTTCCGGCACAACGGCGTGACCGCGCACCTCCACCAGGTTCCGCTCGGGCTTGGCGGGCGGCCTCGCTTCGGGCGCGGTGTCCTGGTTGGGGGCGCCGTCCTCTCGGTGGCGGTGCTGGTCGTACTGACGGCCGCGGGCAGGCTGTCGCCGATGCTCATGGCCGAGCCTGGTCTGGTGCCATCTGCCACAGGCGCCCTGCTGATCGGGATCGCCCAGGTTTGTCTGGCGTCCGCGCCGGGGGTGGCGGGGATTCGGGCGGTCGCGCACAGTGGGCCCGCTCGGGCGGCGCGGGCTATTCGTTCGGCGCCGATGACGGCCTATCTCGTGTTTCTCTGCGCGGTGTTGATGTTGGCCGGGATCATCGGTGCCGCCCGGCACGCGGGGTTGCCCACCAGTGCGGTCGACTGGTTGGCGCAGCCGCGGAGCCTGCTCGCGCTCGCGCTGCTCGGCGTGCCGACCGCGCTGGTCTTCGTCCTCTTCGAGCGGCGCTCCACGCCCGATTCGGACTCCGCGACCGAGCGGGACCGGGCCACCGGCCGCCGTGATGCGCTCGCCGCCGCGCTTGGGACCGGGTTTGGGGCCGCGGGCATTCTCGGGTTCGCCGTGACCGGCCTCACCGGCACCCACCAGACCCCGGTACTGCTCGGCTTCCCGCTTGAGCCTATGGCGAGCATCATCCACCTGCTGCTGGGCTGGTACCTGCTGCACTCGGTACGCCTGGGCACCACGTCGGAGCCGTGGCCGTGGCTGATGACCGCCGTGGCGTGTGTGCCGCCGGTGATCACCGCTCCAGGCACGACCGGGGTCGTGGTCCATGTCACGACCACGGTGCTGGCACTCGGCGTGGCGGCAGGCCGCCTCGCCGCGCTCCCTCGCAGGTCAGAGGCTCGCGGTGAGCAGTTGGCGACCGCCGAAGCCGTGCCGTGACCTGTCGCCTGGCAACGGTATGACACGCTAGAAACAACCTGGGGAGGCCTAACGGCGTCCTAACTGTGTCACAACTGTGCCTGCGCGACCGGAGGGAGCAAGCGTGGAGTACCGGCCGCCGCCGAGGTCAGCGAGTCGCGCGGGCCAGGGCAGGCCCACTCCGGCGCGCTCGGCGACCGCGAGCCGCCAGGCTCCCCCGCGCATCACCGGCAGGCCGCACCACTCGGCTCCGACGGAGCGCATCGCCGACAAGGCAGCGGCCCCCGCGCGTCGCCCCCGTACGCGGTCGGCCAGGCAGGCACCGCGACCCAAGCCCAAGCCCCGCTACACCGGCGCCAAGGTGCTGATCGCGCTGCTCTCCTGCCTGGTCCTGGTCGCCACCGGGTACTACTCCCAGCTCCTCGACGAGTTCGCCGACGGGCTCAACACCGGCGACTTCACCGAGGACACCGGCGAGAAGCCCGCCGACGGCGCCGTCGACATCCTGATGGTCGGCATGGACAGCCGGACCGACGCCCAGGGCAACCCGCTGTCCAAGGAGCAGCTCGCGATGCTCAACGCGGGCAAGGCCGATGGCGAGATCAACACCGACACCCTGATCATGATCAGGATCCCGAACAACGGCGGGAAGGCGGTCGGTGTCTCGATCCCCCGCGACTCCTACGTCGACATCCCCGGCTTCGGCAAACACAAGATCAACTCGGCGTACGCCAGGGCGAAGCTCTCCGCGCGCGAGAAGCTGCAGAAGCAGGGCATGCAGGGCCGCGAGCTCGAGGTCGAGTCCAACGTCCAGGGCGGCAAGAACCTGATCGCCACCATCGAGAAGCTGACCGGCGCCAAGATCGACCACTACGCCGAGGTCAACCTCCTGGGCTTCTATGACATCACCAACGCCATCGGCGGCATCGACGTGTGCCTGAACAAGGCGGTCAAGGACAACTTCTCCGGCGCAAACTTCCCCGCGGGCCAGCAGAACCTGTCCGGCGCGCCCGCGCTGGCCTTCGTCAGGCAGCGCCACGGCTTGCCCAACGGCGACATCGACCGCATCGTGCGCCAGCAGACGTTCATGAACGGGATGGCCAAGAAGATCCTGTCCAAGGACCTGCTGGTCCCCGGCTCGGAGACGCTGGGCAAGCTCCAGGCGGCGATCAAGAAGTCGGTCGTCCTGGACAAGAACTGGGACATCATGCGCTTCGCCCAGCAGATGATGGGATTCACCGGCGGCAACGTCTCCTTCGAGACCGTGCCGCACGGCCGCATCGACCTGGAGACCCCGTCCGACGGCTCGGCCATCCAGATCGACCCGGTCGAGGTCCGCAAGTTCGTCGACGCCATCCTCACCGGCGGCACATCGCAGGCGCCGGGCACCAGCAGCGGCCAAGGCGAGCCGACCCAGGCCGCGAAGCCGACGGTGACCGTCCTCAACGGCTCCGGCCGCACCGGCCTGGCCGCCGAGGTCGCCGACTCGCTGTCCGACCAGGGCTTCAAGACCGGCGAGACCGGCAACGCCGCGGCCAGGGCCAAGACCGTCATCCGGTACGCCGCGGGCGAGAAGGCGGCGGGCGACGCGGTGGCCGCGGCACTCGACGGGGCGTTCCTCGTCGAGGAGGACGCGAACATCGGCAAGGGGAAGGTCACGGTCCTCATCGGCAAGGACTTCGCCCAGGCCGGGCAGCGGCTGGCGGGCGAACCGCTCGTCCGGCTCAACGGCCTGGCGCAGCAGCCACAGTCCGTGTGCGTCAACTAATTCACCCGTTCGGCGCAACTTCGAGATCCATGAGGGCTTTTCGCGTCAGACACCCGACGTTCGTCGCTTCCCCCTATGCGGAACCACTACCAAGGGGCGAATGTGCGGATCGACGCGACGACCTACCAGCGGGTACTCGGCGACGAGATCCGGCGGCTGCGCAAGCAGCGCGGGTGGACCCGCAAGGAGCTCAACAGCAGGCTGCAGACCGAGATCTCCCTGCAGACCCTGGCGACCTACGAACTGGGCACCCGCCAATGCTCCGTCGTGCGCTTCGTGGAGATCTGTTTAGCCCTTGAGGAACACCCCCACGACCTGCTGGCCCGCGTGCACGACCGGGTGTTCGCGGGCACGGCCGCCGGGCGGATCAAGGTGGACCTGCGCGCGGTCGTGGGGCACCAGTCATCGGACCTGCTGCCGCTGCGGCGATGGGCAGCCGAGCGGCTGGCCGAGCACACCGGTCCCGCGCCCGCCGAGGTCCACCTGGACATCACCGCGATCGAGCGGATGGCCGAGCTGTGCGGTCTGGACACGATGGCCCTGGTCGGCAAGCTGACCGCGCTGCGCAACCCACAGCCGGGCTGAGCGTCCGTGTAGTTGGGCGGGCCCGTTGCCCGAGGGGGGCGACGGGCTAGGCGATGAACGTAGGCCCGACGCCGGGGCGGATTCTAGCGATCCCCGCAACACCCTGGATTTCAGGGAGTTGCGGGGATCGTGGTTTCTGGAGAGTTGAAGGCGAGGTTCTTCGAGGTTCTGGATCTGGGGGACGGCAGTGTCTCGGGTGCTGCTCGGGTGGTCGGGGCGAATCCTGCGACGGAGGCCTTTATGCGGCTAGCGGTCCGCCGCGGCGGGGGTGCGGGGTTCGCCCGCGACCTTGCCGCGGGTGATCAGCTCGAAGTGCGCCGGGTCGACCCGCCGGGTGCGCAGCCAGTAGCGCCAGGTGAAGCCCGGCCAGATGGTCCGGTTGACGCCCTTCGCGTCGAGGTACCAGCTCTTGCAGCCGCCCTGGGTCCACACGCCGTCGGCGAGCTTGCGCTGGATCTCCTGGTTGAACTGCTCCTGCGCGGTCTCGCGGACGTCCACCGCGTCCGCGTTGTGCCGCTTGGCCAGGCGCATCGCGTCGGCGACGTAGCGGATCTGGGACTCGATCATGAACACCACCGAGTTGTGGCCGAGACCGGTGTTCGGGCCGAGCAGGAAGAACAGGTTCGGGTAGCCAGAGACATTGATCCCGTTGTGGGTGACGATGCCGTTGTCCGACCACTCCTTGGCCAGGTCACGGCCGTCGAGGCCGGTGATGTCGAGATAGTCGAACGCGTCGGTGACGTGGAAGCCGGTGCCGTAGATGATCGCGTCGACCTCGTGTTCGCGGCCGTCGTTGCCCACGATGCTGTTCGCCCGGACCTCGGCGACGCCCTCGGTGTCGAGGTCGACGTTGGGGCGGTTGAACGTCGGGTAGTAGTTGTTCGACACGAGGACTCGCTTGCAGCCCATGACGTAGTCGGGGGTGAGCTTGCGGGCGAGGCCCTTGTCCTTCACCGAGCGCCGGATGTTCCACGCGGCGAGCTTCGAGGCGTACTTGAGGATGCCCTGGTGGCCGTTGAACCCGACGGCGCGGACCTCGTTGAGCCAGTAGAGGAAGTTGCGGTATCCGCGCTGCGCGCCGGGGACCTTGGCGAACGCGGTCTGCGCCCACGGGGCGATGGCGTGGTCCGGCTTGGGCATGACCCACGGCGGGGTCCGCTGGAACAGGGTCAACTCGGCGACATCGGGGGCGATCTCGGGGACGAACTGGATCGCGCTGGCGCCGGTGCCGATGACGGCGACCTTCTTGCCCGCGAGGTCGTAGCCGTGGTCCCACTGCGCCGAGTGGAAGGTCTTGCCCTCGAAGTCCTCGATGCCGGGCAGCTCGGGGATCGACGGCAGGTGCAGCGCGCCGATGCCCGCGACCAGGTACTGGCCGACATAGGTGTCACCGGTCGCGGTGCTGACGTACCAGCGGCTCTCGTCGGCTTCCCAACGCGCTCCGGTGACCTCGACGCCGAAATGGGTGTAGCGCCGCAGGCCCCACTTCTCGGCGACGCCGCGCATGTAGTCCCAGATCTCCGGCTGCGGGGCGAACGAGCGCGTCCAGTCGGACTTCTGCTCGAAGGAGAACGAGTACATGTGGGACTGGATGTCGCAGGCGCAGCCAGGGTAGGTGTTGTCGCGCCAGGTGCCGCCGAAGTCCTGGGCCTTCTCCAGCACGACGAAGTCGTCGCGGCCGTCCCTGCGCAGCTGGATCGCCATGCCCATGCCGGAGAAGCCGGTGCCGATGACGACCACGCCGGTGTGGATGAGCTTGCCCATCGGTCGATCCTCCATGCGCTCGGTTGGTGTTACCGTGAGTCCAGCTTACTCATAGTAGGTTACTTGCGGTAGAGTCAATCCTGTGACTGTCACCGAGCGCAAGCGCCGGATGCCGCGGGCCGAACGCGAGCGGCAGATGATGGGCGTCGCCGAGGAGATCTTCGCCGAGCGCGGCTACGCGGCCGCGTCGATGGACGAGATCGCGGAGCGCTGCGGGGTCTCCAAGCCGATGATCTACGAGTACTTCGGCTCCAAGGACGGCCTCCTGGTGGCCTGCATCCGCGCGGCGCGCGCCGAGCTGGCCGAGAACGCCACCCGGGCCGTCATCGGCGCCACCAGTGCCGAGGACGCCCTGCGTCGCGGGCTGGTCGCCTTCTTCCAGTTCGCCGAGTCCCGGCGTCGCTCGTGGGCGATGATGGTGCGCAACGAGGTCGCGCTTGCGGGCACCGGAGCCATGGACGAGATCGAGGCGATCCGCCGCGAACAGGTCGAGATCGACGCGGCGATGTTCGCGGCGTTCCTGCCGGACAAGTCACCGACCGAGCTCGAGATCCTGGCCCAGATCGTCGTCGGCGCCTGCGAGCGCCTATCGATCTGGTACGTCAGCCAGGACGAGGTCACCGCCGTCGAGGCCGCCGAACAGCTCCTCACAGTGCTCTGGCGAGGCGTCGGCGGAGCGGTCGAAGGCCGATAAATACCCCGCGCGGGGGCTGTTCGGACGACTTTCTCCCCGATACGGGTGCCATTCGGCCGCGAAATGGCGTCCAATTGGGCGAGCACAGCAGGGCGAGTGAGGGGCGGGATCCACCATGTTCGAGCCGATCCAGGCGAACTACACACCGGATGGCGACGACTGGAAGATCGAGGTGACCTGCCGGGGCAAGACCCTCAAGGCCACCGCACCAGGTCTCATCGCCGCGCGCGACCGCGCGGACCAACTGGCGGAGAAGATGGCCCCCAACGAGGAGCCTCTGACCATCGTCCACCTGCTCCAGGGCGACGCCGTGAACTTCACCGCCGCCTACCTGACCGCCAGACTCAGCCCCGAGGCCAAGCCCACCACGACGGACGCGACGGACAAATCCGCCGCCCCGTCCGCCATGGCCTGAGGCTCTAGCGGAACAGCCTGCGAACGACCAGCAGGCCGACGATCACACCAACCCCGATGAGCGCGTACTTGACCTTGGGCTCATCGAACTTCGAACGCGCACTGAGCTTGGCGTTGTCAACCAGCCGCTTCGGGCTCGCCTTGGTACCGAGCTGATCCAGCGTCGACGCGAGCGCGTCCCGCGCCTGCTCGATCTCGCGCTGGATGGTGTCAGGGTCGCGGGCCACGTGTCCTCCTTGATGCAGCCAACCTGCGCCACCACGTTAGATCACCGGCCACCCGCACCGCGCACGGGCCACGCCGATAGGCTGTCGCCACACTGTCCTTGTGCTAGGCGGACAGGGGGCCGTAGCCCAATTGGCAGAGGCACACGGTTTAGGTCCGTGCCAGTGAGAGTTCGAGTCTCTCCGGCCCTACAGGTAGGCCCTGATCTGCGACAACAGTTCAGGCCCACACCCACGCCCAGGCGCGGATAGCAACCGGATAGCGCGCCAGCGCCAACCCCGCGCCCCGCGCCCGAGCAGCGAGCCCCCGCGCCCGAGCAGCATC
>DATLIA010000160.1:0-26008 GCA_035540215.1 Actinokineospora sp.
CAAGAAGTTCACCAAGAGCGATGGCACGCAGTCGTCGATCTACGTGACCGGCTCCGCGTCGATCTACTACCCGGAGGGCAATGACTGGGGCAGCACGTTCGCGGGCTACTTCGGCGCATACGACCTGCTCACCGACCTCTATGACCTCGACACCGAGGTCTCGGTGAAGGCCGACGTCTGGGAGCAGCGGCACAACGACGCCCAGCTCGCCCTCCAGGCCCGCTACACCGACGGCCACACCTACGCCAGCAGCTCGGAGAACAGCTACGGCGGTAGGGAAGAGCGGGTCGGCACGCTGTCCGCGCACAGCTACCTCGCGCTCTTCATGACCAAGAACAGCCAGGGCAACCAGGTCTGCTGGTCCTGATCCGACCATCGAGCCCTAGGGACAGGGCTCCGACAGTCGCCGCCTGTCCCCCCACAGGCGGCGACAACCCCTCCGGCCGGCGCCAAGGTTCCTCACCTTGGCACCGGCCGGAGGGTTTTCAGCTCAGGAACGCACGGGCGCGGGGCCGAGGTCGTCCTTGACCCGGAGCACGTCCACGGTGAAGTCATGGCCGTGCCGCAGGCAGGTCCGCGGGTCGGCCGAAAGGGTCAGGCCGTGCAGGAAGCCCGCGGCGAAGGCGTCACCGGCGCCGACCACGTCGACCACGTCGACCTGGTGCGCTGGGACGAAGAACTCCTCGTCACCCTGATAGGCGGTCGCGCCGATAGGCCCCTGCTTGACGACCAGCAGCGGCACGTCGGCCAGGAGAGACCGGACCTCGCTGGGGGAGTGCGTACCCCACAGCACCTCGGCCTCGTCGTCGCCGACGAAGACCAGGTCGGCCGCGCGGGCGAGCGAAAGCAGCAGCTCGGTGTGCTCGGGCTTGGTATGTAGCGCGGCGCGGTGGTTCACGTCGAAGCTGAGCAACTCGGGGCGCGCGGGGCCGAACAGGCCGTCGACGAGCAGCCGGGTGGTCGCCGAGAGCACCGGCGTGATCCCGGTCGTGTGCACGATCTTCGGTCGCCGCGCGGTGACGGTGGTGAGGTCGCCCTGGCTGAGGCCAGAGGCCGCGGAGCCGGTCCGGTAGTAGGTGACCTTCCGGCCCTCGACCGCGGGCTCCTTCAGGTAGACGCCGGTCGGCCTGCCCGGATCGACGCGGACACCGGTCACGTCGACGCCCTCGGCGGCGAGACGCCCCAGGACCAGGCGACCGAAGCGGTCGTCGCCGACCGCGCTCACCCAGGCGACGCGGTGCCCGCGGCGGGCGAGGTGCACCGCCACATTGGACTCGGCGCCGCCGGTGGAGGCGGTGAAGGTGGGGTGCCCGGCCGCGTCGGACTCGGCGCCGGGGACGAGCAACGCCATGGTCTCGCCGACACAGGCGATGTCGGCGCCGGCGGGTGGGATCGTGCTGTTCACATTGTTCCTATCTGATGGCGCGGACGAGTTCCTCCAGCCGGTCACCGATGGCCGTCAGCGCCAGTTCGCCCTTCTCCGCCGAGGCCGCCTTCGGTTCGCCGAAGACCCCGGTGGGGGCGACATCGATGAGGCGGCGGTACAGCGTCGCCCGGGAGCCCCGCAGCATGTCGGAGTCGTCGAAGGCGATGGCGGGTTCGTTCTGACGGTCGGGGATCCGGTCTGTCCTGACGAGCCCGGGCGCGATCGCCAGCATCATCGATGTCTCGAGTTCGCAGGCGTGGCCGACCCCGCCGGGCCCGGTCTCGGAGATCTCCAGCAGTTCGGGCCCCGCGAGCCGCCACCACGACGTGCCCAGCACGCGCGCCCGCGGATGGCGGGCGCCGAGGCGCTCGATGGCGACCTGGCCGATGCCCTGGTTGCCGCCGTGGGCGTTGAGCAGCAGGAAGGTCGTGAAACCCTGCGCCAGCACGGAACGCGCGACGTCCTCGACGTGCCGCAGCAGGGTCGTGTGCCGCAGGGTCAGTGTGCCGGGGAAGTCGGTGTGGTGGTCGGAACAGCCGACGGCGATCGGTGGCAGCACAAGGGCATCGGCCCCGACCCGGGAGTCCAAATCGGACGCGATGGCCTCGGCGACGATCCGGTCGGTGCCGACCGGCAGGTGTGGGCCGTGCTGCTCGACGGCCCCGATGGGCAGCACGACCGGGACACCGCGGTCGACCGCGCCCAGGTCGGGGGACGTGAGGCATTCCCAGAACGTCATGGCCGCACCGCCCACACGTCGATCCCGGGCTTCAGGACGACCTCGACTCGGACGATTCTCACGCCGATCCCTCCGGGGTCCGGGTGTAGAGGCGGGTGGTCAGGCCTGCGTCGACCACCAGCGTCTGGCCCGTGACACAGCGGCTCATCTCCGAGAGCAGGAACACCGCCGACCACCCGCAGTCGACCGGCTCGATCAGTCGCGGCAGCACCTGTTCGAGGTTCGTGTGCCGGTCGACCCACGCCTCCGGGTCGCTGCTGAAGGTGCGGATCAGCGCGAGGTTCTGTTCGGCGTGCACGTAGCCGGGGGCGATGGCGTTGCACCGGATCCCGTGTGGACCCAGCTCGACGGCCATGCCCCGGGCGAGTCCCTCGACCGCGCCCTTGGCGCCCGCGTAGACGGCGTAGCGCGGCATCGTGCCCCGCGCGTGCACCGACGAGACGTGCACGATGGAGCCGGTCCGCCCGGCGTCGAGCAGTGCCTGGGTGAAGGCGCGCGTCACCAGCCAGAGGCCACGCACGTCGATGTCGAAGACGCGGTCGAAGTCGGCCTCGGTGGCCTCATGGAACGGCTTGCTGAGGCCGACACCGGCGTTGTTGACCAGTCCGGTGACGGGCCCGCACTGTTCGGTCGCCTCGGCCATCATCCTGCGCACGTCGTCCGGGTCGCTGATGTCGGCAACGATCCCGACCGAACCCGGGTACCGGTGGAGAACCGGCCGCAGGGACTCCTCATCGAGTCCGTTGAGGACGAGCTTGCCGCCCGCGGCGCTCACCGCCGCACAGACCCCGGAGCCCACGCCATATCCCGTCGCACCGGTCACGAGGACGGTTCGACCGGCCAGCGGCTGGGCCAGATCAAGTGCCGCCACTGGGACGTCCATTGGGTTCTCCTTGCTGAAGACAGGTGGTGGCCAGTCACTGAAGGCTAGGTCGGTGGGGGAGAGTCTTCGTCCGGGAATCTCCAGCGGATGTTCTGGAACGCCGCGCTAATCCCGTTCGGACCGCTCGATGCGCCGCCACACCTCCACGACGTGGTCGTGGCACAGGTCGCTCGCGCGGTCGGCGTCCCGCTGGGTCAACGCGTCGAGCAGCGGCACGTGCGCGTCGGCGATCTCCTTGAGGTCGCCGAAGTACAGCTGGTTGGACACCGCGGCGAACGACCGGGTGGTGGCCTCGACCATCGGCCAGATGCGCGGCAGCATCGGGTGTCCCGACACCTCCCACACCGTGCGGTGGAATCGCAGGTCCGCCTCGATGAGGCCACGCGGATCGCCCCGGTCCGCCGCCGCCTGGATGTCGGCGACCAGGGGGGCGAGGTCGGCGAGCGCGGCGTCGGAGGCCGACTGGCAGCACTCCGTGGCGGCGACCCGTTCCAGTACGGCCCGCAGTTCATAGGTCTTGCGCGCCTCGGCGGTGTCCACACTGGTCACGAACGAGCCCCGGCGCGGGACCTGCATGACGATGCCTTCGTGCGCCAACTGCTTCAGCGCCTCGCGAACGGGGGCCTGTGACACGCCGAGGCTCTTCGCCAGTTCGGTCTCGACCAGCCGTTGGCCTGGCTCATACGTCCCGGCCATGATGCCCTGCCGGACCGCGTCGGCGACCTGGTCGGACAGCGTGCGCCTGAGCTGGGGCGTGCTCACAGCACCCCGTACGCGGCGAACGCGGCGGTGCTCGACATCCCGCCCTCGATGGCCTGGCGGACCACGTTCTCGGCCGCGGCCTTCTCCAGCGCCCGCTCGATGACCTCGTCCTCGATGGCGCGAGGAACGATCACCACGCCGTCGAGGTCACCGAAGACCAGGTCGCCGGGTTCGACCGAGACGCCGCCGATCTCGATCGGCGTGCGGTAGTCGATCACCTTCGTGCGCACGCCGGAGTCCTGGGCGTAGCGGCCGCGGGTGAAGACCGGCCAGTTCTGCTCCAGCACTTTCGGGGTGTCCCGGTGGAACCCGTCGACGACGGCGCCGACCGCGCCCCGCGTGCGCGCCGTCGCGGTGAGGATCTCGCCCCAGTAGGCGCAGTTCATCGCGCCGCCGCCGCAGAGGTAGACGTCGTCGGGTTCGAGCTGGTCGAGCGCCTCGGTCAGCAGGCCGAACGGCTTGGCCTGCGGCCCGTGGACGTCGGCCATGAGCACCGGCATCGCCCGGCCCGCGACCGTCATCTCCGGCAGCGCGGGCTGGATCGGGGCGGGCAGGAAGCGGTGGTAGCGGCCGAGGGCGTCGAGCACGTCACCGACGACCGGCGTGTAGAGCCGTTCCCGGACGAGCGCCAGGCGCTCACGGTCGGTCTTCGGCAGGGTCATGGCGACACTCCTCGGAAAAACTCGATTATCGATAATCGGTAGTGTGCGTTTCGCTCAGTCGAACGTCAAGCCGTGTGTTGTCGGGGGTGCTTGTCGGCGCGTAGCTTTCTGTCATGCCTGTGACCGTCAGTGATGAGGTTGACCTCGTCGAGACGCCTGAGCGGCGAATCATCGATCTCGCCGCGCGCGGGCTGTTCCCGCTGATGTCGCTCGGCCGATACCGGTACCTGAGCGCGCGTGATCCGCTGCCCCCGCAGGTCCACGGCTCACTGCTGCAGCTGGCGCTGCCGATACGGGGTGCGGTGACGTTCACCGTCGACGACGTCGACTACCGGATCACTCCCGGCAGTGTGCTGTCCATTCCGCCGGGGCATGTCTACCTGACCGGCGCCACCGCGCAGCCGCGCGGCGAGATGGCGTGGATGATCCTCCATACAGGACGCACCGACGACGCCGACGAAGCTGTGTGCGGCGCGATCGAGGTGCTGCGGGAGACGGGTGTGGCGATGTGGCCGGTCCCGTCGTCGGTCGCCAGTGACGTGCGGCGTGGATTCCAGCTGGCGGCGTCGCCCACGGACTGGATGACCAACGCCGAGCTGCGGCACGTGCTCTGCGCGATGCTGTTCACCTTGGTGCGCGGGGCGTCCGCTCGGCTGGCCGACGCCGTAGAGCCCCACCACCGTGACATCAGCCGGACTCTGGTGTGGATCGACGAGCACCTGTCCGACATCGCCGACACCGCGCAGCTGGTCGCGGTGTCCGGCCTGTCGAGCAGCCGGTTCTACGAGGCGTTCAAGGCGGTCACCGGGACCAGTCCCAAGGACTACCTGATGCGCCGCAAGACCGACTACGCCAACAAGTGGCTCGCCGAGGACCCGGACGTGACGGTCACCGATGTCGCCCACACGCTGGGTTTCTCCTCGTCGCAGCAGTTCGCCACGGTGTTCCGCCGCTACCAGGGGATGACGCCGTCCGACGCCCGCCCGCGAGTCGGTGCGTACGCGCCGTCGTCGGAGTCGTGACATGCCGCGGCTCGCCCGCCGCGTGCACTGACGCGACGGACGGGCCGTGGTGTTGCGGCGGTCAGCTGAAGAACGGCACGTTCTGGCTGTTCACGGTGAAGTTGTGGAAGGTGAACGGTTCGAACGCCGCCCTGGCCAGCCGCAGCCAGATGTCCTGGTTCACCGGATCGGTGATCTTGCGGCTTTCCTTCGGCGTGCCGCCGAACTCGGTCACGACGGTGACCGTCCGGTTGCCGTAGTTGTGCTTGCGCTGCCGCCCGGTTGTCTGGTGCAGTGACACGGGGGCCGCCGGATTCTGGTGTGTACCAGTTCCCGGCGGCCCCGTGTCGCTGTCTCAGCGGCTGATCAGTTGCCGCGTAGGGTGATCTCCGCGGCGGAGGCGAAGGCGACGCCGTTCTGCGCGCTGGTCGCCTTGAGCCGCACGTATCGGGCGCTCACCGGGTTGAACGTCACTGTCTTCACCGTCTGGCCTGAGGCGAAGGTGCCCGATGCCACCGCGGTGCCCCAGTTCGTGCCGTCGGTGGAGACGAAGACCTGGTAGGCGGCGATGGTGCCGTTGGTCCCGGACTGCCGCGGCAGGTATTCCAGGGTGTCGATGATGTGCGTGGCCTCCATCTTGACGTCGATCTGGTGCGGCATCGGCGCGATCCCGCTGGAGTAGGCGGTGTGCCAGATGGTCGCGGTGTTGCCGTCGACGGCGTTGCCCGCGGCGCCGTTCTCCGAGGTGGTCTCGGCACTGTCGGCGGTGGCGGTCCAGCCTGCCTTGGGCAGCGCGGCCGGCGTGTACGGCCTGCCGTAGAGGCCGACCTCGGCCGCGGCCGCGTAGGCCGTGCCGTTCTGCGCGCTGGTCGCCCGGAGTCGCACGTACCGGGTGACTACCGGCGTGAAGGTGACGGTCTTCTCCGCCGTCCCCGTCGAGAACGTGCCCGACGCGATCGGGCTGCCCCACGTGACACCGTCGCCGCTCACCGACACCTCGTAGTTGGCGATGTTGCCGTTGGTGCCGCCGGTCTGCCGTGGCGTGTAGGTCAGCTTCTCGATCACGTGCCTGCTCGGCAGCGTGATGTCCAGCCGGTGCGGCATCGGCGCGATGCTGGGGTTGTACGCGGTGTGCCAGATGGTCGACAAGTCGCCGTCGATCGCCCTGGCGGCGGCGCCGTTCTCCCCTGTGGTCTCCGCGCTGTCGGCGACCGCCGTCCAGCCGGTCTTCGGGATGGCTGAGGCGGAGGCGCAGCCCGCCCCGCCGACGACCAGGTTGACCGGCGGGGTGGACATGGTGCGCCCGGTGGCGGCGACGGTGGCGGTGATGGTGGTCGTGCCCGCCGCGACCGCGGTGAGGGTTCCGTCGGCGGCGATGGTCGCGACCGCGGTGTTGCTGCTGGTGTAGGTGGTGGTGCCGAGGAGCGGCTTGGTGTTGGTGGTGTTGATGAGGACCGGGTCGCCGGTGACGGTGACGTCGCTGGCGACGGTGGTGTTTCCGGTGTCGGCGCGGAGGTTGAAGCCGTTGTCGTAGCTGTTGTTCTCCAGCTTCAGGACCGCGGAGCCGCTGAAGGAGAACAGCGAGGTGCCGTAGGCGGTGCCGCTGGTGGTGACGCTGAGCTTGGGCTTGCTGCCGACGGCGGTGCAGCCGGAGGTCAGGCCGCCGAGCGCGAGGACGGTGTCGCGGTCATCGCGCAGGACGCGGTTGTTCTTGAAGGTCAGGTTGCTGACGCTCTTGGTCTGCACGATGCGCTGGCTGTTGAGGTAGAAGTCGTTGTCCTCGATGGTGATTCCACTGTGGACGGGAGTCGCCTTGTTGACGGTGGCGTTGGTGGGGTCGAAGAAGATGACCGGTGAGGCCGGGCGCAGGAACTTGTTGCGGCGGATGGTGACGTTGCGGACCGGGCCGGACTCGTACCACGACGCGGCGTCGGAGGAGATGTAGATGCTGGCCATGCTCATGCCGTCGAAGATGTTGTCCTCGATGACGGTGGCGCCGCGGGTGGTGAGCAGGACGCCGCGGGTGGGGATGTTGCGGAAGACGTTGCGGGCGATCTGCACGGCCGGGGTGTAGCTGGTGTTCTCCACGACGTAGTTCGACGCGGTGACCGTGGACGGGACGGTCTTGTCGAGGGTGATCTTCATCGTGGTGAGCGGCTTGGAGCTGTCCACCCCGGTCGGGCCGTCGACGGCGGTGACGGTCGCGGTGCCGCCGGAGATGGTGGCCATGGTGGATTTGTTGACGATCTCAACGGTGTCGCCGACGTGGTACTGCGGGAACCCGGCGGTCTGGTTGTGCATGTACTTCAGCGACAGTGTGTTGCCGGAGACGGCGGTGACTTCCAGATAGGTGCCGTGGATGTTGATCGGGTCGTCGTGGGCGCCGTCGAACATGTTGTCGTTGATGGTGACGGTGCCCTTGATGCCGGACATCTGGATCATGTCGGCGAACGCGGCGGTGCTGCGCCCGGAGGCCGGGTCGGTCTTGAAGGTGTTGCCGGTGATGGTGACGTTGGTGGAGAGCTGGCCCAGGATGCCGAACCCGTGCAGGTAGCGCGCCGTCAGACCGGTGACCGTGGTGTCGGTGGACTCCCAGATGACGCCCGCGGCGTTGTCGCGGGTGGTCTCCCGCATCTGGTAGACGAGCCCCTTGTCGGTCGGGGTGGTCGTCGTGGTCGTGTAGTTGACCCGGATCTTGCCGCCGCCGAGGTCGGTCAGCGAGGACACGTTCTGGAACAGCGGGTTGCTGCCGCGCCAAGTCTTCTGGTTGACCGCGTCGTAGATCTGGGAGTACCACATCTGTGAAGTCGTGTACTGCCAGTACCGGTTGCCGGTGACCGGGCTCTGGTCGCTCATGAAGCTGAGCGTGGTCCCGGAGATGCTGAAGGGGTTGCCCGCCGGGATCGACAGGGTTCGCTGTCCGGCGGCGACGTCGGAGACCTTCACGTCGACGACCTTGGGCGCGGCGTGGTCGGAGGTGAAGTTCTTGATGGTCACCCGCTCGGAGCGGATCACCGCGAAGATCCCCATCAGACCGTGGGTGCGCAGCGTGGAACCGCCACCGTCCACAGTGAAGTCCTGCACGTCCTCCAGCAGCAGCGCGTACTTCTTGAACCGGTAGGTCTGACCCGCGCCCTCGGTGTTCGACAGGTACAGCTCACGCTGGTCCGCCGCGTCGGGGTAGAGGTTGTAGGTGCCCTGCGGGAACAGCAGCCGGACCGGGCCGGTCAACGTCTTGGCATACGCGATGGCGTCCTCGACATCCTGGGTGCTGTCCGTCGCACCGGTCTTGTCGGCGCCGTACGTGGTCACGTCGACCACGGTCTCGGCCGCGTAGGCCTGTTGGTTGGCGATCAGCAACGACGCCGCCGCGGCCGCGACGACCGCGGCGGACAGCAGTCGTCGGCGTCGGGGCACTGCACTGGACCCGATCATGGTTCTCCTAGTCGTCCCGCAAGGTAGACGGCGGTCATCACGCGAACAGAGGCAAGGGGAGCGCGTGAGCAGCCGGTGTCGCACGTCACACAGGTCTTTTTCTGACCGTTAACATAAGACGTCTAGGTCCTGTTGGCAACGAAAATCCGCGACGCCCCTAAGGTTTCTTGGTGAGGGGCGTCGCGGATGAGTGTAGAAGGTCAAATGAATACAAGCAGTAGTCGGACGACTCAATGTTTCCGACGGTGCGCGTCGGGCGGTGCGGGAGGCTAGCCGCGGGCCGCCGCGGCGGTGCCGATATCGGTCACCGTGCCCGCGCGGTGGCTGGTGCGCCAGCCCGCCGGGTCCTCGTGCACGCGGTGGACCACCGACACGGCTGCCCCAAGCGCCGCTGCGATGCCGCCGACCTGGGAGACGCGGACCCGCACGGGCTCCCAGCCCGCGGACACCACATGGTCGGCCACCGCGCGCTGCACCAAGGCGGACAGTTTGTCCGAGTCGGGCAGACCCGCGTAGACCCCGCCCAGGACCACCACCGGGACGTCGAGCAGGTTGACCGCGGCGGACACGGCCATGCCGAGTCCGGCCGCCGCCCGTTCCAGGTCGCCGCGCTCCAGGGCCTCCGTGCCCGCCACGGTCTCCAGGCACCCGCGCGCGCCGCAGTGGCACCGCTCGCCGCCGGGTTCGACCGTGACGTGGCCGATCTCGCCCGCCCAGCCCCGCGCGCCAGGGAACAGGTTCCGGTCCACCACGATCCCGCCGCCGACGCCCGGCCCGCCGGAGACGAACAGGAAGTCGCTGAGCTCGCGGTCGGCGTCGACGTGCAGCTCGGCCAGCGCCGCGAAGTCGGCGTTGTTGCCGACCGACAGCGGCAGGACCGCGCGTGGCAGCAGCGGGGCCAGCAGTGTGCCGACCGCGGTGCCCTGCCAGCCAAGACTCGGGGCGCGCAGAACCGTCCCCTCGCCACGCGTGACCAGACCGGGGATGGCCACGGCGGTGCCCGCGATCTCGATGCCTGGCATGCCCGCCATGACCCGGTTCGCCAGCCCGGCGAGTTCGGACAGGACCGACGTCGGGGTCTGGCCGCGCACGTCGAGGCGCAGTTCGGCCTTCGCGCGAATGGCGCCCGCCAGGTCGACGACGCAGACCGACAGGTAGTCGACGTCGACCTCCATGCCAAGGCCCATCGGACCGGACTCGGCCGGGATGATGCCGATGCCGTGCCTACCCGTTGGCGCCCGCGGCGACGGGCCTACCTCGTTGACCAGCCCGGCGTTGATCAGCGCGTCGACCAACGCCGACGCGGTGGCCCGGGTGATGCCGGTCGCCGCCGAGAGCCCCGCGCGTGACACCGGCGTCGGTGCGTCGACGATGTGCCCGAACACCAGGGCCAGGTTCGCCTCCCGGATCGACTGCTGTCGAGCGGGTGTGGCCGCGCGGCCGGACGGCGGATTGAGTGCCATCCCTTGACAATGCCATACGCACTTCGTACGTTCAGCGCACAAACAGGAGCTCCCGCTCTGGCGTGACGCTGCCGCGCGCCCAGTGCGGGCCGACGCCGCCTGTCTCGTTGACTTGCGCGGGACAGGCGGCGGTTTGCCTAATGCCCCGAACCAACTGGGTCTTGTTTGGGGCGCTGTACACGTTTACTTTGTTTATCCAACAGACAAACGGTTGTAACAGATGGTCCCCTTGAGGAGAACCATGATCACCACCCTGCATCGGCGCCTGCTTTCCCTATTGGCCGCAC
This sequence comes from Actinokineospora sp., assembly GCA_035540215.1. Lineage (GTDB taxonomy): Bacteria > Actinomycetota > Actinomycetes > Mycobacteriales > Pseudonocardiaceae > Actinokineospora. The sequence goes on from DATLIA010000160.1 coordinate 10,659, forward strand.
TCGTGGTCGCACTCGCCGCGCTGGTCGCGGTACCGGCCGTCAGTAGCGCTGCCACCTTCAAGATCCTGGTCTTCTCCAAGACCACGGGCTTCCGACACTCATCGATCCCGGCAGGCGTCGCCGCGATCAAGAAACTCGGCGTCGACAACGGGTTCACTGTGGACGCCACCGAGGACGACTCGCTGTTCACGGACACGAACCTCGCCCAGTACAAGGCCGTCGTCTTCCTGTCCACCACGGGTGATCCCGTGACCACCCAGGGACGCAAGGACGCGTTCCAGCGCTACATCAAGGCCGGTGGCGGCTTCGTCGGCATCCACGCCGCGTCCGACAGCGGCACGGCGTGGTCGTGGTACGGCGGCCTGGTCGGCGCGTACTTCAAGACCCACCCGGCGCAGCAGAACGCCTCGGTCCGGGTCGAGGACCCGACGCACCCCTCGACCTCCGGCATCGCCGCGCAGGTCACCCGGTTCGACGAGTGGTACGACTTCACCACCAACCCGCGCGGCTCCGTCCGGGTGCTGGCCAATGTGGACAACGCGAGCTACACCGGCTCCACCATGGGCGCCGATCACCCGATCACCTGGTGCAAGAACTACGACGGCGGCCGGTCCTGGTACACCGCCATGGGGCACACGGACGCCAGCTTCACCGAGGCGTACTTCCTCACCTCGCTGCTCGGCGGTATCCGCTCGGCGGCGGGCCAGGTTGCCGCCGACTGTTCGATCCCGCCGGTGATCAGCCTGAAGGCCAAGGTCAACAGCAAGTACGTCTCGGCGGACAACGCGGGCGCCTCGGCGCTGATCGCCAACCGCGCCACCATCGGTCCGTGGGAGAAGTTCGACCGGATCAATCTCGCGGGCGGGAAGGTCGCGCTGCGCTCCTACGCGAACAACAAGTTCGTCAGCGCCGCGAACGCGACGACCTCGCTGATCGCCAACCACGCCACGATCGGCGCGACCTCGTCCTTCGGGCTGATCACCAACACTGACGGGACCGTGGCGCTGACCGCGAGCAACGGCAAGTACGTGTGCGCCGAGAACGCGGGCGGCTCGGCGCTGATCGCCAACCGCGGCGCCATCGGGAACTGGGAGCGGTTCTTCCTCACCGTGAACTGACCCCCGCCAATCGTCTCGATCCCTTACCCATGAACGGAATTTCCATGTCCGCAACGAAGTGGATGCGGCGGTCAGCCGCGATCCTGGTCCCCGGGTTGGTGTTCGCGGGCGTCACGCTCGCCACCACCGCCCCATCCTCCGCCGCTCTGCCACCTGACTCGGCCTTCCAGAAGGTGTCGCTCGACACCGAGACGTCCAACCCGATGGCGCTGGAGATCGCGCCGGACAAGCGGGTGTTCTACGTCGACCGGCTGGGCGACATCAAGATCATCAAGCCGTCCGGCGGCACCGTCACGGCCGCCACCCTCAGCGTGTTCACCCAGAACGAGGCCGGTCTGCTCAATCTGGCCCTGGACCCGAGCTTCGCCACGAACAAGTGGATCTACATCTACTACTCCCCGCTCAACGGCGGCGACATCGACCGGCTGAGCCGGTTCACCGTGGTCGGCGACACCGTCGACAAGACCACCGAGAAGGTCATCCTCGACGTCCCGGCGCAGCGCGCCCAGTGCTGCCACCACGGCGCGGGGCTGGTCTTCGACAAGAAGAACGGCAACCTCTGGCTGTCCACCGGCGACCTCACCCACCCCGGGGCCTCCAGTGGCTACACACCCATCGACGAGCAGACGGGCCGGTCGGCCTGGGACGCGCAGCGCACCGCGGCCAACACCAACAGCCTGTCCGGCAAGGTGTTGCGCATCCACCCGGAGGCGGACGGCACCTACACCATTCCCGCGGGCAACATGTTCGTCGACACGGACACCAAGACCAGGCCCGAGATCTACACGATGGGCATGCGCAACCCGTTCCGGATGAACATCGACTCGAAGACCGGCTATCCGGTCGTGGGCAACTACGGTCCCGACGCGGGTGCGGCGAGTTCGACGCGCGGACCGGAGAACACCGTCGAGTGGGACATCATCAGCGCGCCCGCCAACCTCGGCTGGCCGTACTGCATCGGCAACAACGCCGCGTACAACGACTACAACTTCGCCACCTCCACCTCGGGTGCGAAGTTCAACTGCGCGGCCCCGACCAACAACTCGCCGAACAACACCGGGCTGACCACCCTGCCCGCGGCCAAGCCCGCGAAGATCTGGTACCACTACGCGTCCGACCCGAACAACTTCCCGGCGCTCAGCGGCGGCGCGCCGATGGCCGGTCCGGTCTACCGCTACGACGCGAACCTGGTGTCGGACACCAAGTGGCCGATCGACTTCGACGGCCGCGCCATCTTCGGCGAGTGGAACAACGGCAACCTGTTCGCCTTCCAGCTCGACGCGGCGGGCACCGGCGTGACGGCGATCGACCGGATGCTGTCGACGATGTCGTTCAAGAAGCCGATGGACTTCGACTTCGGCCCGGACGGCGCGCTCTACGTGATCGAGTGGGGGTCGGGCTTCGGCGGCAACAACACCGACTCCGGCATCTACCGCATCGACTACGTCGCGGGCGGTCGGGCACCTGAGGCCAAGGTGTCGGCGGACAAGACCAACGGCACCGCGCCGCTGACCGTCAACTTCTCCAGCGCCGGGTCCACCGACCCGGAGGGCGGCGCGTTGACCTACAGCTGGAACTTCGGCGACGGCACGACATCGACCGCGGCCAACCCGGCGCACACCTTCGCCGCGGGCAACTACAACGTCGTGCTCACGGTGAAGGACCCGTCCGGGAAGACCAGCACGGCGAACACGACCATCACCTCGGGCAACCGCATGCCGACGGTGACGATCGACTCCCCGCCCAACGGCGGCCTGTTCACCATCGGCGACCGGATCAACGTGCACGTGAACGTCTCCGACCCGGAGGACGGCGCCATCGACTGCACGAAGGTGACCATCAGCTCCATCTTCGTCCACGAGACCCACGGGCACCCGATGGGCGCCGCGCAGGGCTGCACGGCGATGTTCACCACCGAGGTCCAGGACGACCACCCCGCCGACGCCGACCTGTCGTACGCCTTCGAGGCGACCTACACCGACAAGGGCGGCTCGAACGGGGCGGCCGCGCCGCTGACCGGCCGGAGCCTGGTGCGCCTGCAGACCAAGCACAAGCAGGCCGAGCACTTCGGCGCGACCGGCCGGGCCGCCAACGGTCAGGGCACCGACACCGCGGGCGTCCGGGTCGAGCCGGGTACCGACTCGCAGGGCGGCGGCTCCAACCTGGGATACATCCAGGACGGCGACTGGTGGACCTTCGACCCGATCGCGTTGGACAACATCACCGGTGTCAGCGTGCGGGCGTCGAGCGCGCTGGCAGGCGGACGGCTGGAACTGCGGTGGAACGCACCGGACGGCCCGCTGGTGGGTACGGTCCCGATCACCTCCACCGGCGGCTGGCAGACCTACCAGAACTTCGCCGCCACGTTCACCGGCCCGAGGACGGGCTCCGGAACGCTGTACCTCGTCGCCCGCAACCCGGTGGGCACCACGGGGCCCAACTTCCTGTTCAACGTGAACTGGGTCGACTTCGCCGGCCGGGGCGTCACGCCGAAGACCATCAGCCTCAAGGCCAAGGCGAACAGCAAGTTCGTGACCGCCGACAACGCGGGCGCGTCGGCGCTGATCGCCAACCGGGCGGCTGTCGGGCCGTGGGAGCGGTTCGACGTCTTCGAGATGCCCGGCGGGGTCGTCGGCCTGCGGGCCCACGCCAACTGGAAGCTGGTCACCGCGGAGTCGGCGGGCGCGAGTCCGCTGATCGCCAGTCGGACCGAGTTGAAGAGCTACGAGCGGTTCAACCTGATCCAGAACGCTGACGGCACGGTGACCATCAAGGCGCTCATCAACGGCAGGTATGTGTCCACGCCGAGCGGCGGGAGCCTTCCGCTGATCGCGAGCGCGACCACGATCGGGGACCCGGAGAAGTTCTTCCAGAGCTGACCGGCCGATCGAGTGAAGTGCCCCGCCGGACTCCGGCGGGGCACTTTCATGTCGGCGTCAAGCCCGGTGCGCGTCCTGGATGATCGCGGCGCCGACCTCCGGGATCCGATGACCGATCCGGTTGAGCCCACGCAGCACGCCGCGGCGCTCTCCGGGGCCGCCATAGTCGTAGAGGGCGCGCACCTCTCGGCCCAGGTCCGGGCTGGACTCGGCGAGGGCGACGAGCAGCCGCACCCGCGCCAGGTCGTGGCGTCCGCCGTCGGGGATGCCGCGGCTGACGGCGGAAAAGAGCGTCCTGATCGCCGACGCGTCCGCGCGGACGGCCTGTTCGGCGGCTTCGAGCCACGGGTCGCACGCGCGGGCCTGCCGCAGCGCGCGCATCGCCCTGGTGGCGACCACGGGCGCGGCGTGGCTGTGGTCGGGCAGATCCACCGCGGCGACGCCCACGTAGCCGATCTCGTCCAGCGCGTCCAGCGTGGCCATCAGGTCCATGGAGCCGACGCCGAACTCCGTGTGTCCGCCGACGCCCGCGGGCGCGTCGGCCAGCCGCACGGTGAACAGGCGGTCTCCCGCGCGCCGGATCTCCGCGACGGGGTCGACGCGGTGTCCCACACTCAGGGCGATCCCCAGCCGATCCGGGTCGCCCAGTTCGGCCCGCAGCCGCAGCGCGTCGTCCAGGTTCCGCACCAGCGCCCCCGCGGTGGGTTCCAGGCCGAACCGCACGTCATGGCAGGCCGCGCCGTCGAGCACCTCGGCGACCGCTGACCGCAGCCTGGACCTGGCCACCTCGTGCGGCATGGCGGCGGGTTTGTCGCCGGACCGGAACGACACGCAGTCCGCGCCCAGCCCGGCGGCGATCTGGGCGGCGCGGACCAGGTAGCCCACGCGGACCGTGTGCCGGTCACCGACCAGGGTCGGGGAGTGTTCGTGTCTCGGGTCCAGCAGATAGGGCGCGCTGGTCTCCACCACCACCCGCAGCCCGAACTGGTCCAGCCGGACGGCGAGCCGGTCCACCTGGGCGCCGAAGTCCTCGGCGTAGGGGTCGAGGTGGTGGTGGTCGAGGGTGAGCGAGACCCCGGTGTAGCCGAGGTCGGCGATGATCGCGAGCGCGTCGTCGAGGCGATGGTGGGCGAACCCGTTGGTCCCGTAGCCGAGGTGCACCGCTCACCCACTTCCCAGCGGGAGCGGCACGTGTTCGGGCAGCAGCCCGTCGAGCCGCAGCCTGCGCCAGCCCGGCACCGCCGCCAGGAGCCTGCCGACCTTGGTCGACACCACGTACTCCGCGCGTGGCCGCTCGCGCAGCGCCGCGCCGAGTCGGCGTTCGGCGAGACCGAGCCCGTAGTGCGGTGCGGTGTCGAAGGCCCGGATGCCCGCCCGCCACGCCGTGTCGACCGTGCCGATGGCGTCAGCGTGGTCCACGGGGGTGAAGAGGTTGCCGATCGCGGCGGTGCCCAGCGACAGCTCCGTCACCTCGACGGCGGTGTCGCCGAGCCTGGCGTGGCGCATCGAATCGGTCTTCTTCCTTGGCCGGTCGATCAAGAGGGGGTGTGGTGGACGGTCACGCCTGGCCGACCTTCTGCCGCTGCGTCCCGAGTCCGTCGACGCCGAGTTCGACGATGTCGCCCGCGCGCAGAAACGGGGTGTCCGGACGGCCCAGCGCGGTGCCCGCCGGGGTGCCGGTGTTGACGAGGTCGCCGGGTTCGAGCCGCATGTGCTGGCTCAGGTACCAGACCAGGTGCGCCGGAGTGAAGATCATGTCGGCGGTCCGGCCGCGCTGGCGTTCCTCGCCGTTGACCGTCAGTCGCAGTTCCAGCGCGCTGGTGTCGATCTCGTCGGCGGGCACCAGCCAGGGGCCGAGCGGATTGAAGGTCTCGCAGGACTTTCCGAACTCGCGCTCGGACACGGAGTGGCTGACCGCGTAGCCCGCGATCGCCCGATTCGCGGTGCCGGGGGAGGACAGGTAGCGGGCACGCCTGCCGATGACCGCGGCCAACTCGACCGCGTAGTCGGTCATCGCGGACCGGCGCGGCAGCAGGACCTCGTCCTCCGGCCCGACCACGGTGTCCGGCGCCTTGAGGACGACGACCGGCTTGCCGGGGATGACGCCTGCGGGGTCGCGGTAGTTCTGCTCGACGCACACGACCTTGCCCGGGCGGGCGATCGGCGCGCCCAGGCGCAGGCCGCCGATGTCGAGTTCGCGCAGCGTTCCCTCCGCGTACGCCGCTCGCGCGCGCTCGACGCCGCTGCCGGCGAGGAAGAAGCCGTCGATGTCCGGGGTGAGCGGCCGCAGGTCGAACGCGCGTCCGTCGTCGGTGAGCATCGCGGGGCGCTCGAACCCGGCCGCGCCGACGCGGATGAACTTCACGCCGCGCCTGCCGTGACCGGGACCGGGAGTCCGTAGAGCTGTCGCGCGTTGCCCGCGAGGACGGCGTGGCGGTCGGCGGCGGTCGCCTCGCCCAGGACGTAGCGCACGAGGTCGAGCCACGCCCCGAACGCGATGGTGTGGGTGAGCACTGGCCAGTCGGTCCCGTACAGGCACCGGTCGGCACCGAAGCTGTTGAGCGCGTGCGCCAGGTATCTGGCCGCTACCTGGGGCAGGAACGGGGGATCCCCTGGCCGCACCGCGATCGGCGAGAGCTTGCACGAGACGTTCGGGTTCTCGGCGACCCAGCCAATCCCTGTCGCCCACGCGTCGAATCCCTCGGACCCCGGCGCGAGATTGCCGAGGTGGTCGAGGACGAACCGTGTGCCCGGTGTCTTCCGGCAGAGGACGTCGACCTCGTCGAGCTGCTCGGCGCGCACGACGAGGTCCACGACCAGACCGGATTCACCGGCCGCCAGCGCGAACGCCCGGAACTCGGGTGCCGCGATCTCACCCGGCTGGGCGAGGTGCATCCGCCGTCGGACGCCGGTCACCAGGTCCGCGCCCGGCCTGCCCAGCCACCAGGCCGGGTCGCCCGGCACGTGGCCGACGACGATCCGAACCGGGAAGGCACACCGGTCGGCCTCGGCGGCGAGCCAGCGCAGTTCGTTCGCCGAGTCCGCGGGCGCGGCGGCGGCCTCGACGAACACCGCGCCCGCGAGTCCGGTGACGGTCTCGGCCAGCAGCGCGGCGTTCACCCGCACGCCGAGGTGGGCGAGCCGGTCGAGCCAGGGGTACTCGTGTCTGCGGCGGTCCCACAGGTGCAGGTGGGAGTCCACTACCTCGACGCCAGGACGCTGATCCAGCCGAACCGGTCCGTGGGCGATGCCCGGGGGCGCGTGATCTGTCATTTCCCCACCAGCTGTGTGCCAATGAATATGGTTCATCCGACTCGTGATCGTTCCCGGGCGAGGTGCGGACTGTCTTGTGGATTCCGGTCTTACCCAGGATGAAACGGAAGGCTAACAGTGGTCAGACCGGCGTCAAGGGTTCGCGTCAAGCGATGATCGGCCACTGAGCGGTCCGGGCGTTCCCGAAAATGAACCATCTTGATGACACCACTTTCGGGTGCTACTCTGCGCCGTCGCGAGGACTGAATCAGCTTCATCGAGCTCCCGTGACGGGACAGTTCAAGCAGTGAACCGGATTCAGCGACGAGGCGACGGGGTGGCAGATGACTGAGGTCTTCACGCGGGATGTCACGGAGTACCGGCCCGGGTACTCCAAGGCCGCCGAGCGGATCGTCGAGCACATCCAGCTCAACAAGCTCCAGCCAGGTGACCGCCTGCCGACCGAGGCGGAGTTCGCCGCCCTGCTCGGGGTGAGCCGCAGCATCGCCAGGGACGCGGTGAAGACACTCGCCGCGGTCGGGCGGATCAGCACCGAGCGCGGCCGGGGGATCTTCGTCGCGGAGTCCTCGGCGTTCTCGCCGAAGCTGCGCGGCCACTTCCAGCCGACCAACGTCGAGGACATCATGGCGCTGTTCGAGTTCCGCGCCGTGCAGGAGAAGGCCGCCGCCGAGTGCGCGGCGGAACGCGCGACACCCACCGAACTGGTGGCGATCGAGAAGGCGCTCGCCGAGTACGCCGCCCACGTCCCGGGGCGGGCTGTCGCCGAACTGTCCCGGTGCGACATCGCCTTCCACACGTCGGTGAACCAGGCCGCGCACAACCCGTTCCTCGTCGAGGCGGCCAGTTCGGCGATGGCGCTGCAGAGTTCGATCATCGCGACCGCGTTCGACGGCTACGGCCCGGGTCCGGTGGAACTGGCGCTGGAGGAGCACACCGCGATCTTTGCCGCCATCCGCGCGGGCGACGCGGCGGCGGCGGGCGCGGAGGCTGTCGCGCATATCGAGCGGACGCGGCGCACCTTCCAGGAAGAGCTCGGCCGCCGGGTGTTCAAGGCCAACGAGAGCTGAGTCGCAAGAAGAGGCCCTCTCGGCGACAGGTGGAGAACCGTCGCCGAGAGGGCCGATGCGCTTGCGGTGCTAGTGCTAGACCTTGGTGAAGGTCCAGGACTGCAGCGCGGTGCCCGTGTTGGGCTGCTGGGTGAGCAGGGCGCCGCTGGACGCGGACGCCGCGGTGATCGCCTGGCCACTGGCCGCGGATACGAGCGCGTTGCCGCCCGCGGTCGCGACGAGCCGCCACTTCTGGTTGGCGCCACTGCCGCAGGTCCACTGGATGATCGCCGCGCCCGCGGTGTTCGAGCCGCCGGTGAGGTCCACGCACAGACCGCTGTTGACGTTCTTCAGCGTGAAGGTGCTGTCCGCGTTCGCGGTGGCGACGAACTTCTGGTTGGCCCCGGAGTGCGGGCTGTAGACGGTGAGCTGGGTGCCGTTCGCCGTGGAGGAGTTCGGCACGTCGATGGCCAGCCCGCCGGTCTTGATCTGGTAGGTGGACCCCGACTGGAGGGTCGGGCCGTAGATCTCGAACTCGTAGAGCGAGTAGCCGTAGGTGGTGCCGCGGGCGGTGCCCTGCATGCGGACATAGCGTCCGGTGCCGGACAGGCCGGTCAGGTCGTCGATCCCGCCGTTACCCGTGGTGGTGGTGTAGATGTCGGTCCACGTGGTGTTGTCGTTGGAGACCTGGATCTGGTAGCCCCTGCCGTAAGCGTTCTCCCAGTGCAGCTTGACCCGCGCGATCGACTGGGACGCGCCCAGGTCGACGGTGATCCACTGGTTGTCGCTGTAGCCGCTGGCCCACCGTGTGCCGTACTCGCTGTCCACGGCGTTGGCGCCCGCGAGGTAGGCGACCTCGGTGCTGGAGACGGTCACCGGCCTGCCTGCGGCGATGTTGCCCACGGCGGCGGTCGACGGCCACGCGGGGTTGCGGCCGATCGTGTTGATCACCGAGATGAAGTTCGACCACGGGGTGGAGAGCTTCGGGGAGCCCCAGGTCTGCTGCGCCACCATGCGCAGGCCGTCGCGGATGTCGGAGGCGATCCGGTCCTGAGTGACCACGTTCGGGTTGTCGCACCACACGTGCAGCTTGGTGCCGAGGTTCTTCGACCGCGACGCCGCGGTGATGGTCTGGGTGCCCTGGAACAGGTCGGGGGTCCAGGTGTCATAGCCCCACTGGCTGCCCGGGCCGCCGGGACCGCCGCCGTAGAGCACGTAGTACGTCGGGTCCCAGCTCTCGTTGGAGATCAGGTGCCCGGCGTCGATGTGCTGCTGCGGGGATTTGCCGTAGTTGAACCAGAATTCGAGGATGATGTTGGGGTTGACGGTGACCGCGACCCCGCCGCCCACGCCGTCGTTCCAGGCGCGGGTGGTCTTGCCCTTGGCCCGGATGATGCCGTTGGCCCAGTTCATGAAGCCGAGGTAGGCGTCCTTGCCGATGGCGTTGGCGCCGTAGGTGGCTTTGGCGTAGGTCTCCAGCTGTGGGAAGTCGCTGTAGGCGCCGATGTGGTACTCGTCGGCGCCGATGTGGAAGTACGGGCCGGGGAACAGGGCGAGGTACTCCTCGTAGAGGTCCTTGAGGAGGGTGTAGGTCCCCGGCTTGCTCAGGTCGATGTTGCCGTTCTGCACCGCGCCGGTCTTGCTGACCAGCCGGAGGTCGGGGTGGGCGTTGAGGACCTGGGTCAGGTGGCCCGGCGCGTCGATCTCCGGCACGACGGTGATCTTGTACTTGGCCGCGAGGGCGATGATCTCGGAGACCTGCTGCTTGGTCAGGTGGTCAGCGGAGACGACCTCGGGGTGCGAGGTGCTCTCGATCCGGAAGCCCTGGTGGTCGGCCAGGTGCAGGTGCAGGTAGTTGAGCTTCAAGTACGCCAGTTCCTTGACGTGGTCCTTGAGCCACTGCGGGGTGAAGTACTTGCGGCCGTTGTCGACCATCAGACCGCGCTCGGGCTTGAGCGCCCAGTCGCGCGCGGTGCCCTGCGGGATGGAGTTGCCCTGCTTGAGCAGCTGCAGAACCGTGCGGGTGCCGTAGAAGGCGCCCTTGTCGTCGCGCGCGGTGATGGTGATCTTGTCGGTGACCGAGAGCGCGTAGCCCTCGGTGCCGAGCGCGCTGTCGGTGGAGCCGAGCGCCAGGTAGATGTCACCGGCGCGCAGGTCGGCGGTGGTGCCGGTGACCTGCGCGGGGGAGTAGCCGGTCGACACCCGAAGGTCGTCGGCGAAGACCTGGCTGGTGGTGGCCAGCGTGGTGGCGTTCGCGGTGGCGCGGACGATCCGGGCTGACGTGGAGTAGGTGAACGAACCGGTGCCGCCGGTCCACTCCTGAAGGGCCGGAATGGTGGTGGGACGGGGGTTCGCGGTCTGGGCGGTCGCCGGGGTGACCACCACCGCGACGGTGGCTGTCACCCCCACAACCGCGGCGAGCAGGCCGCGAGAGAGTAGCCGCAGGGGCCTCATCGAGTTCCTCACAGAGTCGGCAGGGGACAGAGAAAAATGAGTGGTCTACACCACTTGACCAGTCCAGCGGCTCCATGTCAGTGTGTCAACACTATTTGTTCGATGAACGACCAAAGGGGTGATCGGATGTCGGAAAGGGCGTCAGTCCGCATGAGATTCACTGTCCCGCCTCGTTTCCGGGCACTGATCGCGCAGGCGACGGTGGTCACCACTGTCGCGGGAGCACTCGTCGTCGCCGCCGCGGTTCCGGCATCGGCGAGCGCCGCGGCCGATGTCGTGGTTCCCCGCGTCAGCAGTTGGACGCCCGCGACCGGCACGTTCACCCTGACCTCGACCAGTCGGATCGTGGTCGACACGGCGACCGCGTCGAGCAGTACCACCGGTCCCACCTCGAAGCTGTCCTCGGCCCGCACACTCACCCAGGCCGCGCAGAAGCTGCGCACCGACCTGATCGCGGTCACCGGACGCACGCTGTCGGTCGTCACCGGCGGCGTCCCGGCCGCCGGTGACATCGCGCTCGCACTGTCCAATAGCGACTCCGCGCTCGGCGTGGAGGGCTACAAGGCCGTCATCGGCTCGTCGCTCGCCGTCACGGCCCCCACGTCCACCGGAGTGTTCTACGCGTCGCGCACGATCCTGCAGATGCTGCGCACGGACCCGGGCACCGACCAGCTCACCTACGGCACGGTGCGCGACCTCCCGTCGCAGGTGCACCGCGCGGTGTCGCTCGACGTCGGCCGCCGCTTCTGGCCGGTCGCCGACATCCAGACGCTGATCAGGCAGATGTCCTGGCACAAGCTGAACGTGCTCGCGCTGCACTTCAACGAGGACGAGGGGTTCCGCCTCTACAGCGCGAACTACGCGGGCATGGCCCCGACGAACCCGGCCTACCGGTACTCCAAGGCCGACATCGCCGCGATCGAGGCGGTGGCCGCCGAACACCACATCACCATCGTTCCCGAGATCGACATGCCCGCCCACGCGACCGCGATCGCCCTCGGCGGCGGCGCGGACCGGTCCCTGCAGACGCAGTGCGGCTCGTCCTACAAGTGGGTGCTGAACTACATCGACGCCCCGACCAGGACGTGGGCGCACACCATGCTCACGGAGTTCGTGTCCTGGTTCAGCGGACCGTACGTCCACATCGGCAACGATGAGGTCCCCGACGGCCTCGCGACCTGCGCCTATGCGAAGAACGCTGTCGACACCGACCCGGCCATCGACGACTTCGACGAGCTGCAGGAGCGGTTCATCGCCGAGCAGAACGCGGTCGTCAAGGCAGCGGGCAAGCGGGCGATGATCTGGGTCAACGGCGACCACATCCAGCCGGAACTCGACGTCATCATCGTCAACTTCGGTTCGTACGCCAACGCGGGAGTCATGCGCGGCCTGGGCTACGACGTGCTCGACACCGCCTACAGCGGCTCCGCGGGCCGGTTCTACTGGATCTCGGCGTTCATGGGCGATGGCCGGAACGTGCCCAAGGGTGACATCTACCGGTGGACCCCGGTCGCCGGGGGCGGGCGCAACCTCGGCCAGGAGTTCGCGGTGTGGTCCGACCACCTCAACTTCGCCGAGACCGAGTTCTACCTGCAGGAGATGGATCCCAGGCGGGCCGAACTCGGCGAGCGGACCTGGAACTCCAGCGCCACGACCGTCACCTACGCCCAGTTCCTGACCAAGGTCGCCAACGTGGGCAACGCGCCGGGCGTCACGATCACCGTGAAGCCGCGGACGCCGACCGGGCAGCCGGACCACTACTACGACTTCAACTCGTCGTGGAAGGCGACGTCGGCGACGCACTTCCCGGACGGGTACACCTTCACCACCGCGCGGGACGGGGTCGGCGGCCTGCACGCCAGTTCGCTTCCCGCCCACGGTCCCGCCCTCCCGGCCACCGGCCTGCGGGGCAGCGGCGCCCGGTTCACCGCGAACGTCATCGACCGGCTGCAGATCGGCGGTGCCGACGTCGCCCCGCCGTGGACGGTGGCGACGTGGATCCGCCGGGAGGCCAACGGAACCGACACCCAGCTCCTGCGCGGGACGAACTCGTCGATCAAGGTCGAGCAGAACGGCACGACGAACAGGGTCGGGATCACCCAGTACGGGGTCGGTGACTTCTCCTTCAACTACACGCTTCCGCTTAACGTGTGGACACACCTGGCCATCGTCGCCGCGCCGACCGGCACCACGCTGTACGCGAACGGTGTCGCGGTGCAGACGATCACGCAGACCGTCCCGCTGGCCCAGGCGTCGATCGGCGGCGACCGGGCCTTCGGCGGCACCTTGGACGAGCTGCGCGTCTACGACGAGGCGCTGTCGGCGACCCAGGTCGCCGCGTTGCACTCGGCCTATCAGAGCGACATGGCGCTGGGGCAGCCGGTGACCGCCTCCGGTGTGGAGACCGCGGCCTTCCCCGAGTCGAATGTCGCCGACGGTATCCCCACGACCAGGTGGTCGAGCCTGCGCGCCGATCCGCAGTGGATCCGGGTGGACCTCGGGTCGGTCAAGGCGGTCAACCGGGTGCGCCTGTCCTGGGAAGCGGCGTACGGCAGGGATTACCAGATCCAGGTGTCCACTGACGGCGTCAACTTCACGACGGTCCGGACCGTGACCGGTGGCGACGGCGGCGTCGACGATCTGACCGGACTCGCTGGGTCGGGCCGCTATGTGCGGGTCAACGGCACCGCACGTGGCACCAGTTGGGGCTACTCACTCTGGTCGGTCGAAGTAATGTGACCCGTCCGCCAGGGGCCGGTGAATCGCCTGCCCCTGGCGGATGCTACAGAATATAGGATACTCCCAGGTAGGGTCTGACCTGGGAGGCAAGCATGGCCGACACGCCACGCAGACAGGTCTTGACCGACACTGTCTACGACATGATTCACCACCGGCTGGTGGAGCACGAGATCGAACCGGGCAGCAAGGTCAACATCAACGCCCTCGCGGTCGACCTCGACGTCTCCCCGACCCCGGTGCGGGAGGCACTGGCCCGGCTGGAGGCCGACGGGCTCGTGCTCAAGCGGTCGCTCGCGGGCTACACCGCGGCCCCACTGCTCAGCGGTGCGGGCTTCGACGACCTGTTCGAGATGCGACTCCTGCTCGAACCCGCCGCGGCGAGCCGGGCGGCGACCAAGGTGACGGCGGCCGACCTGGCCGACCTCGACGAGCAGCTGGCCGCGATGCGTGCGGCGTCGCCGGACGCGGGGCAGCCGGTACTGCGGTCATTCCTCAAGCACGACGAGCTCTTCCACGCGCGCATCGCCACCGCGAGCGGCAACCTGCTGATGGCCGATACCTTGCGGCGCCTGCACTCCCATGCCCATCTCTACCGGCTGTACTTCCGGGACGGCATCGCCGAGGCGACCTGCCAGGAGCACCAGCGCGTCATCGACGCGCTCCGCGACCGCGACCCGGACACGGCCGCCGCCGCGATGCGCTCACATCTGCGGAGAGCCAAGGACCGGCTCACCCCGGCGATCTCGGACGGCGGCTGAAAACCAAGGCGCCCGTGTGCGCGACCATGATGGCCGCGCACACGGGCGAGGGATATCAGTGCGGAAGTGCGCCGATCTCCGTCAACCTGGTCATGTAGGTCGCCGGGAGTTTCCCGGTCTTGTCAGGTCCGACGTTGAGCAGATAGAGCGCGTTGCCCGCGTTGACGTTCTTCAGATCACTCACGATCGTCGCCGCGGCCGTCGGCGCGCCAGTGCTCGTCGTGTAGAACCACGTGTTGTTGGTGTCCAAAGTGTCCGAAGCGTCCTTGGGCACACTGTTGCTGGGCGGGAACCCCTGGACCGGGACCTCCCACACCATCACGTCGGTGGTGGCCAGGCTCGACTTGTGGTCGTTGTTGGCGACCACGGTCGTCGGCGAGATGTTGGCGATGAGGTCGCGGACGGACTGGTACGGGATCTGGGTGTAGGGGATCTGCCAGCCCCACCCGTCGAACCACAGGTAGTCGATCGTCCCGTACTGGGTCAGCAGCTCGCGGAGCTGGTTCTTGATCAGCTCGGCGGAGTCGCCGTTGTGCCGGTCCCAGATGGAGAAGTAGATCCCGACCTTCAGGCCCGCGGCCCGCTGGCTGTCGACATACTCGCGGACCAGGTCACCGGCGCCGCTCTTCCACGGGCTGTTCTTCACGCTGTAGTCGTTTTGCTGCGTCGGCCACATCGCGAAACCGTCGTGGTGCTTGGCGGTGAAGACGCCGAAGGTCATCTTGGCGTTCTTCATGCCCTGTGCCCACTGCGCGGTGTCGACGGTGCCGGTCGGGGCGAACTTCGAGGCGAGTGTGTTGGGGTCGGCCCACTGGGCGTTGACCATGGTGCCCATGCCGAAGTGCAGGAACATGCCGAACTTGTTGTTGGCGACCCAGCCGCTCGCGTCCGGCTTGAGCAGCGCGGCGCTGCCGAAGGCCTGGACCTCGGCGAGGCTGAGGAAGTTGGTGCCGACGAGCTGGACGCGCAGGTACCGGGCGCTGCGGTTGACCGCGACGGTCGTCGACGCCGAGGTCAGGCTGGAGACGTGGTACGAGGAGACGCCTGTCTGGGCGCGGGCCGTGGTCAGGTTGGTCGACGTGA
>DATLIA010000161.1:0-37930 GCA_035540215.1 Actinokineospora sp.
CCGCGTTGTCACCCATGCCGCGCTCGAACAACGCCACAGCCGCCTCACGCTGCGCCTCGGACAACGAACTCCGTGCATCCATACGACTGCTCCCCGGAAGCTGGAACTGAATTCTCAGTCCAACTTCCGGGGAGCAGTTCAATTTCGCCGGGGCCTCTATTGCTGGGGTAATGGTCAGCGATCCTTGATGTTCATACGTCGAGTTCGTCATCTTGGCTGTCGAATGTGGCGGGTGGGTGTGGTGGTCCGGTCGGGGGCGAGTCAGCGGTTGTCGGGTGGTGGTCGTAGCGTGAGTGTCGTCGTCCCCAGGGGTGGGGCCAGTGGCGGCGTGGTGCTGGGTGAAGGCGGCTGTTGTGATCTACCGTCCGCGTGGTGAGCGCGCACGAGTGTGCTGCCTTGGTGGGGTTCGGTGGTGAGTAGACAGGGATTCCGGGTGGAGTTGGCCCCGACTGATGAGCAGCGGGTCCGGCTTGGGCAGCATGCTGGGTTGTCGCGGTTGGTGGAGAACTTCGCGCTGGAACGGGTGAAGGCCGCCCTTGATCAGCGTGCGGCGGAGCAGACCTACGGGATATCCGACGGCGAGTTGACCTTGGTGCCGTGGTCTGCGCCCGCGTTGGAGGCGGCGTGGCGGGCGGCGCACCCCCGACAATTTCCGTGGTTCGCTGGGTCCGGGTTGTCCTCGCGGGTGCCCAAGGAGGCGTGTCGCGCCCGGGCGGCCGGGTTTCGCTCCTTCGTCGATTCTCGTTCCGGCAAGCGCAAGGGCCGCAAGGTCGGGTTCCCGTCGTGGCGTAAGCGCAAGCACGGCGGACGGTTCCGCTACGACGCCGACCGTGCCACGCCGGTCGACACCTGCACGGTGCGATTGCCCGGGGTCGGGAAGGTGACTGCTCGGGAGGACATGACCTGGTTGGTGAGTCGGCTGGTGGTCGGTGCGGCGCGGGTGTTGGGTGCAACGGTGAAGGAGCGGGCGGGGCGCTGGTGGGTCTCGTTCCAGGTCGAGGTCGACCGGCGCGAACTCGACCAGCGCCGGACCGTCCGGCCGGATGCTCCGGCGTGCGGGGTCGACCTGGGGCTGACCACCTTCGCGACGATTGTCGATGCCGATGGCACGGTGACCGAGCTCCATGCACCCAAGCCGCTCAAAGGCGCGCTGCGCAGACTGCGGAAGGCGAACAAGGCGTTGGCCCGCTCCCGACGGGGTCGGCGAACCGGGTCAAGCGGCGTGCCGAGGTGGCCCGGGTGCACCTGCGGGTCGCCCATCGGCGAACCGATTTCCTGCACAAGACCACCACGAGGTTGGCGAGAACCAAGTCGGCCATCGCGGTGGAAACTCTCAACATCGTCGGGATGGCGGGCAACCGCAGGTTGGCCCGTGCGATCGCCGATGCCGGGTGGGGCGAGTTCGTCCAGCAACTGGATTACAAGACGTCGTGGTACGGGTCGCGGGTGTGGAAAGCCGACCGCTGGTTCCCCAGCTCCAAGACCTGTTCCACCCCGGGCTGCGGGCAGCGACACGGTGGGCTCACTCTCGCCGATCGAACCTGGACCTGCACCGGGTGCGGTGCAGCCCATGACCGGGACCGCAACGCCGCCACCAATCTGCTCGCGGCCATGCTCGCCGATGCCGCGTGACCGGAACCGCTCGCCGGGAAGTTCCCCGGAGAGCCAAAACGCCTGTGGAGACCACGTCAGCCTCCGGCCTCGCCGGAGCAACGGTCAGCGAAGCAGGAAGAATCACTGAGATTCAACGAACGGCCTGGTGTTGTTTGATGGGCACATGTACGAGGCGTTGGTCGTGGACTACGCGGGCGTGTTCACCGAGCCCGCGATCGTCGAGGTCGTCCGCGCGGCGCGGGGGCTGGGCCTGCGCACCGCGCTGCTGTCCAACGCGGAGCGTCGACCGCTGCTGCCGGACCTGTTCGACGCCGTGGTCGTCTCCGGTGAGGTCGGAGTGGCCAAACCGGACAAGGCGGTCTACGAACTGGTCGCCGAGCGGCTGGGCACCACGACGGACCGCTGCGTGTTCGTCGACGACATCGCCCGCTACGTCCGCGGCGCGGCCGAGGCGGGCATGACCGGCGTGCACCACGTCACCGTCGAGTCCACAGTGGACGAGCTGGAGATCCTGTTCGGACGGCGCTTAGGCGCGTGACCGGCGGACGAGCTCGAAGCACAGCACCGCCGCCGCGCTCGCCACGTTCAGCGACTCCACCCCGCCCGCCATCGGGATCGACACCCACCGGTTGATGTGCGGGCGGACCCCGTCGGTCACCCCGGAGGTCTCGCTGCCCATCACGAAGGCGACCCGCTCCGGCAGCTCCACGTCGAACACCGTCTTGCGCGCGCCCGCGTCCATGCCGAACAGCGTGTAGCCCGCCGACCGCAGGTCAGCCGCCGCGTCGGCGGCCGACACGCAGCGAAGGACCGGGGCGGTGAACGCGACCCCGGCTGACGCCTTGACCACCAGCGGGTCGATCGTGGCCACCCCGCGGCGCGGGACCACGATGCCGCCGATTCCGGCCGCGGTGGCCGTGCGCAGGATCATGCCGACGTTGGCGGGCGTGGTGATCCCGTCGAGCAGCAGCACCGACCGCGGCGCGTCGCGGCGCGCGAGCACGTCGGTGAGCAGGCGCATCCGGGGCGCGACGACGTCGGCCAGTACGCCCTGGTCCTGCTTTCCGTTGCCCGCCAACACCTTCACCCGCTGCGCGGTCGCGCGTTGCACCGGGACGCCGCGGTGGCGGGCGGCGTCGAGGATCTCGCGGGCGGCGGCGCCGTGGGCGTTGTCGGCGAGGATCACCTTGTCGACCGACAGTCGGTCGTCGGCCAGTGCCTCCAGCACGGGCTTGCGGCCGTACACGGTGACGAAGCGGTCTTTCGGGGAAGCGGCGGAATCCACAGCGAGCAGCATCGCACGTCACCCCAGCGCCGTGGCCACGAGCGTCGCCAGGCTCTCGACGGCCCAGCTTCCCGCTGGCCGCACCGCCGGAACGCCCAAGTACATCCGGTACGAGCGGCATTCCGGCGGCACGCCCAGCGAAAAGCTGGATCCGCCGATAGCCAGACGACGCTCATGGCCACAGCACTGTCGACACCGCGATGTGTCAGGATCGAACGCATGCCCGACCGCCTCTCCGCCCTCGACGCGTCCTTCCTCTACCTGGAGGACCAGGCGACGCCGATGCATGTCGGTGGGGTCGCGGTCTTCCAGAAACCGCGCTCCGGCTTCACCTACGCCCAGCTCGTCTCGTTGATCGAGCTTCGGCTGTCGCTGGTCCCGCGCTACCGGCAGAAGGTCGTCTCGGTGCCGGGGAACCTGGCCCGCCCAGTCTGGGTCGACGACCCGCACTTCGACGTCGCCTACCACGTGCGGCGCTCCGCGCTGCCCCGGCCGGGCAGCGACGAGCAGCTGTTCGACCTGGTCGGGCGGCTGATGGCGCGTCCGCTGGACCAGAATCGGCCGCTGTGGGAGGCGTACCTGATCGAGGGCCTGGCGCACGGCCAGGTCGCCCTGGTCACCAAGACCCACCAGGCCATGGTCGACGGGGTGCGCACGATCGACTTCGCCCAGATCATCCTCGACCCGTCCCCGCACGCCGCCGAGCCGCCGCCGGACGAACCGTGGCTGGCCCGCCGGATGCCGGGGCCGACCAAGCTGGTCATGGACGCCGTCGCCGAGACCGTCCAGCGGCCGCGCGAGATCGTGGAGAACGTCCGGTCCGCGGTCACCGACGTGGTCGCCACCTCACAGAAGGTGGCGGGCGCGGTGGTCTCGGCGGTCGGCATCGCGGCGCGGCCCACCTCGGGCGGGCCGCTGAGCGCCACGGTCGGCAAGGCCCGGCTGTTCGCCGTGGCACGCACCCGCCTCGATGACCTGCGCAGCATCCGCGCCGGGCACGGCGGCACGGTCCACGACGTCATCCTCGCGGTCATCGCCGGGGCGCTGCGGGCGTGGCTGCTGTCGCGCGGCGAGCAGGTCACCACGTCGACCAGGGTCCGCGCGCTCGTGCCGCTGGCCGTGCGCGACGACGACGGCACGGTGCCCGGGATGCTGGGCAACAAGGTCACCGCCCACCTGGTCGATCTGCCGGTCGGCGAGCCCAACCCGTTCGTCCGGCTGCACCAGGTCAGCCACGCCATGCGCGCCCACGGCGGCGGCATGGCCGCCCGCGCCCTGCTCAGCGTCGGCGGATTCGCGCCGCCGACGCTGCACTCGCTGGGCGCGCGGGCCGCCGCGTCGTTCTCCCAGCGGATCTTCAACCTGGTGGTCACCAACGTCCCCGGCCCGCAGTTCCCGCTCTACGCGGGGCCCGCGCGGATGACCGAGATGTTCCCGGTCATGCCGCTTGGCAAGAACCACGCGCTGGCAATCGGGGTGACCTCTTACGACGGCGGCGTCTACTTCGGCCTCACCGGCGACCGCTCCGCGATGGCGGATGTCGACGCGATGGCGAGAATGGTGGAAGAGTCATTGGAAGAGTTGCTGACGACAGTGAGAGCGTGATGATTTGAGGGTCTACGTACCGGCGACGGTGGCCATGCTTCGCGAGCTGAACGAGTCCGGCGAGCTGATGGCGGTGGGCAACACCGCCTTCGCGCTGACCCCGGCGCTGCGGGAGTCCTACGCGACCGGCGGTGACGAGGAACTGGAGTACGCCGCCATGCTCGACGCGGCCAGCGCGTCGCTGCGGCTGCTCAACGCCGAGCTGGACAAGGATCCCGAGACGGTCATGCGCCGCGCGGTGGTCTCCGCCGACGTCGACGGCGCCGTGCTGCGCTCCGACCTCGACTACGCGGTGGTCAAGCTCGCGGGCCCCATCCCGCTCAAGGTGATCGCCGCGATCCACCTCGACACCGAGGAGGCGCAGACCGCCGTCCGCGCCGCCGCCGCCGTCATCGACGCCGCAGACATGGGCGATCCGGACGCGGAGTTCACCCTCGGCGACGCCGAGGACCACGAGTTGGCCTGGTACGCGGTGCAGGAGCTGCCGTTCGTGCTGGAGCTGCTGTGACACGACCAAACATCCCATGACAGGATGTGCGTCACCCGGGTGAGGGCCATAAGCGGGCTCACCACGCCAACAGGAGGCGAACCACACGATGGACGCGATCTCGTCTGTTCCAGAGCCGTCGAACGAGCCCATCAACTCCTACGCGCCGGGGTCCCCCCAGCGCGAGTCGCTGCAGCGCCGTCTCGCGGAGCTGGAGGCCGAGCGCCCCGAGCTGACGATGACGATCGACGGCGTGCAGCGCATGGCGGGCGGTGACCGCATCGACGTGGTCCAGCCGCACGACCACGCCCACGTCCTCGGCGTGACCGCCCAGGCCACCCCCACCGACGTCGCCGACGCCGTCGCCGCGGCGAAGAAGGCCGCCCCCGCCTGGCGCGAACTGCCCTTCGACGAGCGCGCCGCCGTGCTGCTGCGTGCCGCCGACCTGCTCGCGGGCCCGTGGCGCGACACGCTCAACGCCGCGACCATGCTCGGCCAGTCCAAGTCCGCCCAGCAGGCCGAGATCGACAGCGCCTGCGAGCTGATCGACTTCTGGCGCTACAACGTGGCCTTCGCGCGCAAGCTGATGGAAGAGCAGCCCGCGTCCGCGCCGGGCATGTGGAACCGGTTCGACCACCGCCCGCTGGACGGCTTCGTCACGGCCATCACGCCGTTCAACTTCACCGCCATCGCGGGCAACCTGCCGACCGCGCCCGCGCTGATGGGCAACACGGTCGTCTGGAAGCCCTCGCCGACCCAGCAGCTCGCCGCCCACCACACGATGCGCCTGCTGGAGGCCGCGGGTATGCCCGCCGGTGTCATCAACCTGGTGACCGGCCACGGCAAGGTGGTCTCCGAGGTCGCGATGACCGACCCCGGGTTCGCGGGCCTGCACTTCACCGGCTCGACGCCGACGTTCAAGGCCCTGTGGCGTCTGATCGGCGACAACCTCGACACCTACCACTCGTACCCGCGCATCGTGGGCGAGACGGGTGGCAAGGACTTCATCGTCGCCCACCCGTCGGCCGACCCGGCCGCCGTCGCCATCGGCCTCGTCCGCGGCGCCTTCGAGTACCAGGGCCAGAAGTGCTCCGCCGCGTCGCGCGCCTACATCGCCCGGTCCCTGTGGGAGGGCGGCGTCCGCGACCAGGTCGTGGACACGGTCAACTCGCTGTCCTACGGCGACGTCACGGACTTCAGCCACTTCGGCGGCGCCGTGATCGACGACCGCGCGTTCGCCAAGCACAAGGCGGCCCTGGAGGCGGCGGCGGCGAACCCGACCATCGAGATCATCGCGGGCGGCACCTGCGACGACTCGGTCGGCTACTTCGTCCAGCCCACAGTGCTTGTGGGGTCCGACCCGATGCAGGAGTTCTTCACCACCGAGTACTTCGGCCCCATCCTGGCGATCCACGTCTACGACGACGCCGAGTACTCGAAGGTCCTGGAACTGGTCGACAGCTCCTCGCCCTACGCACTGACGGGTGCCGTGTTCGCCACCGACCGCGCCGCGGTCGAGGAGGCCCACAAGGCCCTGAGGTTCTCGGCGGGCAACTTCTACGTCAACGACAAGCCCACGGGCGCGGTCGTCGGCCAACAGCCCTTCGGAGGCAGCCGCGCGTCGGGGACGAACGACAAGGCGGGCTCGATCTACAACCTCCAGCGGTGGGTTAGTCCGCGGTCGATCAAGGAGACTTTCGTTCCGCCGACCGACCACCGCTACCCGCACATGGGCTGATTCACCCTGGGAACAGCTCACCCATTTGTGCAGCTTGCGGCCCTGCGGGACCGTGATCTCATGAACGTATGAGCGAACGACACTCCGCGCGGTTGCGCGCCTTGGCGACAGAACTGACCACGGCGCGCAACCGCGCAGGCCTCAAACTCCGGGAGGTCGAAGCGAAGCTGGACGTATCGATCGCTTCGCTGAGTCGCATGGAGAACGCCCAACGGACGCCGACAGCCAGGTTGGTGGCCGCAATGCTCGCGATCTACGGCGTAGTCGGCGACGAGCGCAAGCGGCTCATGAAGATGGTGGACGAAGTCAGCGAGGCCACCTGGCTGGAGGTTCGGCCCGACTTCGGCGAAGTGCTCAAGGCGCTCATCGGCTTTGAGAGCAAAGCGCGCTCGATCCTGCACTTCTCCTCGATGACCATCCCCGGGCTCTTGCAGACATCCGGATATGCCCGGTCGATCATCACCCGTGCGGGCCACACCGAACCTGTCGCGGAGGCGTTGATCGCTGCCCGCCTGGAGCGTCAGCAGGTCTTGAATCGCTTGGTGAGCCCCAGATACGTCGCTTTCCTGGACGAGGCCGCGCTCCGCCGCGCCTACGGCGGCAACGAGGTGATGGCCGAACAGATGCGCTGGCTGATCGATTGCGCCAAGAGGCCGCACATCTCCGTTCACGTGATCCCGTTCCGCCACGGTGGGTACGACGTCTCGGGCTTCTTCGCTCTGCTCGAATTCCCTGAGGTGCCACCGATCGCCTACGTGGAACAGGTCGGGCTTTCGGGCTTCGTCGACCGCATCGAAGGTATCCACCGGTTCCGTCAGGCAGCCGCTACGCTGGAAAGAGTGGCGCTGGGGTCCGCCGATTCGGTGAACTTCCTGGCGAGGATGGCGGCCGACTACGAACGGGGCTGAAACACCATGCACGCAGAGTGGCGCAAGTCGACCTTCAGCGGCGGCAGCGACGCAGAGTGTGTGGAGGTCGCCTACGCGGCCGAGGTCCGCCTCCGCGACTCCAAGAACCCCGACGCCGGAAGCCTTGCCATCCCGACGCCTTCCTGGCACACCCTCCTGCGTGCCGTTCGCCCTTGACGGCCATGTCGGCTAGTGACTACGAACGGGGCTGAAACACCATGCGCGCAGAGTGGCGGAAGTCGACCTTCAGCGGCACCGAACAGCCCGACTGCGTAGAGGTCGCTTACGCGACCGAGGTCCGCCTCCGCGACTCCAAGAACCCCGACGCAGGAACGCTGACGATCCCTACCTACTCATGGAAGCCGCTCCTGCTGGCTGTCAAAGGTCGCTGAGGAGCTGGGCCGCTGCCTTTGGGTCCATGAGGTTTGACCATGCTTGCTCCGCGGGAAGAATGTGGCGCTCAGGCAGCGCGTGCTCCGGGAACCAACCGTCAGGTGCGCAGCCGGGGACCCGGTTGAGGATCATCGCTGTCAGGTTCCGCGGAACGGATCCGGTGATCCGGATCGCCACGTAGGTCTCGTGGCCGTCCTCGGCGCGGACGATGACACCGAGTCGGAACCCGGCGAGGTCGGCGGCGTGTTCGTGGCCATCCCGAAGCGTGCCGACCAGCAGCTCTCGCAGGACGCCGTCGAGGCGCAGGGCGAAGCGAACGCCCGATTCCAGGAGATATCGGTCGCGGTCATCTTGATCGGGCATGAGGCGCGCGCGCTGTGCGTATCGGTAGTGAGCGCCTTGTCATGGTCGGCGTTGTACCGCTGCCTGGCGGTATGGCCTTGCTGGTGCAACGCCGCGTAGAAGTCTTCCTTGGAACCGTCCTCGCGAGCGCCTGCCGCGACGAGCCAATCTCGAACTTCCGCGTCGGGGTCGTCCGAGTACACAGCGCCTCGCCAGCGGCCGACCTTGACCTTGAACAGAACCACATCATCGATGGAGCGGATCCGCTCGTGCGGTGTGCTCACGTCGGCGAACTGTTGCGTCGCCTTCTCCAACAGTGGATGGGCGACATGGTCCAACGGAATCTGGGCTGAAGGAACAGATAGCTCCAAGTCCTCACGCAGACATCGGAGCGTCGGACGAACCGGCACGGATCAGTCCTTCCAATCGCCGACGCCGCCGAGTTCCTCCATCCGTTCCGGCGATAAACCCGTGAGTGCCGCGACGCTGGACGAGAGTGAGCCGTCCAGCACCTTCATGGACTCGATCATGCCCATTCGGACTTCTTCGCGTCGCTGCCGCAGGTAGGCCTTGACGGCTTCGGCGACGAAGTCCTTCTTGGTCATGCCGAGAAAGTGGGCTGCCTGCGAGATCAGTTCGTCCGTCGCGGGGTCGATCTTCAATGGCGCCTGGCGCTTGGCCCCAGCGGTTGCGTTCATCGGGCACCTCCCTCGGTATGGTACCCAAGTACCTCAAGGTTCGGCCACGGGCGCGGCAAACGAAAGCGCTCCCACGAAATCTCGTGGGAGCGCTCTCGTCAGCTAGAGGTTGTGTCAGCTGCCCGGCAGCTCGGCGACCTCAGACGCGTCCGGTGCCTTGACCTCGACGCCCTTGCCCCAGTCGCTGTAGTCGGCCTGGATCTTGCCCGAGCCCGCACCCGCGGCCGTCGGGATGTCCATGACGTAGCGGACCGGCAGGTTCTCCTCGTTGACCCACACGTCGACCGGCATCTCCTTGATGCCCGCCTTCTCCAGCTCCTTGGCCGCCGTCTCGTCGATGCCGAGGTCGGAGTCCTTGAGCTTGGTGGTGTCGACGACGATCTCGTAGTGCTTGACCGGCTTGCCGTCGATCTCCTCGTCCTTGATGGACTTGATCTCGCCGGACTTCGCCAGCTGCTTGAGGGTCTCGGTCGGGTCGGTGTTCTTCGCCGAGCTAAGCGACGAACCCAGCGCGGCGGCCATCGGGTTGCTCTTGTCGTTCAGGTCGAGCTTGAGCCACGGCTTCCCGGGCTGCAGCTCCTGCGGCATCTTGATGTAGAAGGCGTTGTCCACCAGGCGCATGGAGATCTCGCCTTCGGGGGTGCCCATGGTCATCTGCATCGCGGTCTGCTCGCCCGCGAAGTTGAAGTCGCCCTCGCCGGTCATCTTCTGGCCCGCGACCTCGCCGGAGAAGACCATGTGGGCGCTCTTGGCGCCCGAGCTCTTCTCGGTCACGGCGTCGCTGAGCGCCTTGAGGCTGTCGAAGCCCGCGCCCTTGCCGGGCTTGGCGTCGGCGGCGGCGGAGGTGCCCCCGGTGGTGGTGCTGTTGGACGAGCCGGAACACGCGGTCAAGGTGAGCGCGGCCAGGGCAGCGCCACAGACCAGCAGCGTCGTCTTGCGCATAACTATGTTGTCCCCTCGGAGATCGACTCGGTCGTCACCTAGGACGTTCGGACCTGTCCGCCGGTTGCGACGACCCCAGTATCGACAAGGTATCGAGCGGCTATTCGGCCGAACCAGAAGGGTCCGAAATGCCTACAGCGGTGCCGGAGACCGAGATCCCGGCGTCGCGCCCTACCGGGATCTCGACCGTGATCACGCCTGGTCTGCCCAGGTCATCGCCCTGATGGACGGTCAGTGTCGCGGGCAGGTCGACCAGACCCAGCTCACGCAGATATCCGCCGAACGCCGCGGCGGCGGCACCGGTCGCGGGGTCCTCGACTACGCCACCTGGCGGAAACGGGTTTCGCGCCCAGAACACCGACGGCGACTCCCGCCACACCAGGTCGACCGTGGTCCACTCGCGGGCCGCCATCAGCTCCGACAGCGCGTCGAAGTCGTAGTCGAGGTCGGCGAGCCGCTCCCGGGAACCCGCGGCGACGATCGGATGCCAGGCGCCCGCGTAGGCGACCCGGACCGGCAGCGCCGGGTCGAGATCCGCGCGCGACCAGCGCAGCGCCGCCAGCAGCGCGGTCAGATCGTCGTCGGCCATCTCGACCGACTTCGGCGGCACGCTGACCAGCGTCGCGGTGATCTCGCCGTCGTCGACCGTGGACACCTCGACCACGCCGACCGACGCGTGGAATCGCACCGGCCCGACGCCGTTGGCCCGCGCGTATGCCACCGCGGCCGCGATGGTCGCGTGGCCGCAGAACGGGACCTCGGCCAGCGGGCTGAAGTACCGCACGTCGACCTGGCCCGGCCCGCGCGGGGTCAGGAACGCCGTCTCCGAGTAGCCGAGGTCGGCGGCCGTGGCGAGCATCTCCGCCGCGTCGACGCCGGTCGCGTCGAGGACGACCCCGGCGGGGTTGCCGCCCGCCGGGTCGGTGCTGAAAGCGGTGTAGCGCAGGATCTGCATAGCCCGAGTCTGTCAGTCCACGTGCTCTTCGGCCCCGGCCTTCGACGCGAGCAGCCGCCGCAGCGAGGTGAGCCTGCCCACCGACGCCGCGCCCGCGCCGACCACCGAGTCCAGCACGCAGTCCGGGTCCTCCGGCGCGCCGCGGTGGCCGCAGTTGGACGGGCACTCCTCGGCGGGCGCGACGAACTCCTCGAACGCGGCGACGATGTCGTTGGGCGTGACGTGGGCCAGGCCGAACGACCGGATCCCCGGGGTGTCGACCACCCAGCCGCCCGCGGGCAGCGGCAGCGCGACCGCCGTGGTCGAGGTGTGCCTGCCTTTGCCGACCCCGCTGACCACGCCGACCGCCCGGAACGCGTCCGGGACGAGCCGGTTGACCAGCGTCGACTTGCCCACGCCGGAGTGGCCGACCAGCGCGGAGACCCGGTCGGTGAGCCGGTCGTGCAGGTCGACCGGGTCCTGGTCCTGTCGGGTGATGACGACCGGCAGATTCAGCTCGGCGTAGGCGGCCAGCAGCTCGGCCGGGTCGGCCAGGTCGGACTTCGTCAGGCACAGGACCGGTTCGAGGCCGCCGGAGAACGCCGCGACCAGGCAGCGGTCGATGAACCCGGTACGCGGCGGCGGGTCGGCCAGCGCGCAGACGATCAGCAACTGCTCGGCGTTGGCGACCACGACCCGCTCGAACGGATCGGTGTCGTCGGCGGTGCGGCGCAGCACACTGGTGCGGTCGGCGACGCGCACGATCCTGGCCAGCGTGTCCGCCTTGCCGGAGGTGTCGCCGACGATGTCGACCGAGTCGCCGACGACCACCGACGTGCGGCCGAGCTCGCGGGCCCGCATGGCGATGACGAGGTGTTCGGGGTCCCGGTCGACCGAGCACGTCCAGCGGCCCCGGTCCTTGCCGACGACCATCGCGGTGACCGCGTCGGCGTGCTCGGGCCTGCGCTTGCTGCGTGGCCGGGTGCCCTTGCCAGGGCGCACCCGGACGTCGGCCTCGTCGAGCTTGCTCCAGTCCCCGCGCTTGGACACGTCAGGCGTCCAGCATCCGGGTCCACATGGCCGGGAAGTCGGGCATCGTCTTGGCGGTCGTGCCGATGTCGTCGACGGACACGCCGTCGACCACCAGGCCGATGATCGCGCCCGCGGTCGCCATCCGGTGGTCGGCGTAGGCGCCCCACAGGCCGCCGTGCAGCTTCACGGGACGGATGGTCAGGCCGTCCTCGGTCTCCTCGGCGTCCCCGCCGAGCCCGTTGATCTCGGCGACCAGCGCTGCGAGGCGGTCGGTCTCGTGGCCGCGCAGGTGCGCGATGCCACGCAGGTGCGACGGGCCGTCGGCCAGCGCGGCGAGCGCGGCCACGGTCGGGGTCAGCTCGCCGACCTCGCGCATGTCGATGTCCACACCGGACAGTGTGGCCGGTCCGGTGACGGTCAGCGCGCCGTCGGCCAGGCTCACCTCGGCGCCCATGTCGGCCAGGATCGACCGGATCGCGTCGCCGGGCTGGGTGGTGGTGTCCGGCCAGCCGGTGACCGTCACCGTGCCGCCGGTGACCGCGGCGGCGGCCAGGAACGGCGTCGCGTTGGACAGGTCGGGCTCGATCACCCAGTCCCGTGCGGCGATCGGGCCGGGCTCGACCCGCCACGTGTTCGGCTCGCTGTCGTCGACGGTGACCCCGGCGGCGCGCAGCATGTCGATGGTCATCTCGATGTGCGGCATGGACGGGACGGGCTTGCCGTCGTGGTGGACGGTCAGGCCCTTGTCGTAGCGCGCGCCGGACAGCAGCAGGCCGGAGACGAACTGCGAGGACCCCGACGCGTCGATGGTGACGGTGCCGCCCGCGACCGCGCCGGTCCCGGCCATGGTGAAGGGCAGCGCGTCGCCGGTGACCGTCGCGCCGACCGCGCGCAGTGCGTCGAGGATGGTGTTCATCGGCCGCTCACGGGCGCGCGGGTCGCCGTCGAAGCGGATCTCGCCGTCGGCCAGCGCGGCGGCGGGTGGGACGAAGCGCATGACGGTGCCCGCCAGGCCGCAGTCGATGGTCGCGGGCCCACGCAGGCCGCTGTGGGCCCCGAAGGTGATGGTCGTGCCGTCCGCCTCGATCGACACGCCGAGCGAGCGCAGCGCGTCGATCATCAGGTCAGCGTCGCGGCCCTCCAGCGCGCCAGTGAGCGTGCAGGCGCCGCCGCTGAGGGCGGCCAGGACCATGGCTCGGTTGGTGATCGACTTGGACCCGGGGATCGCCAGGGTGGCGTGGACCGGGGCGGGCGCTACCGGGGCTGACCAGGGCTGCGGCATGCGGCAATCTTCCCGTACGCGGGGGAGCCTGTGGATACCGGCTCGCCACTGTCGGTCCGGCGTGTCACGATGCGGTGTCTTCCCGGCGTTCTGGAGGTGAGCGGACGTGTGCGGCAGGTACGCGGCGACGAAAGACCCGGCGACACTGGCCGCCGAGTTCGACGCGCTCGACGTGCTCGGCGACGGCGCCCCCGACGTCGACTTCAACGTGGCGCCCACCGACCCGGTCGTGACGGTCGTCCAGCGCCACCCGCGCGACGACGCGGGCGTCGCCGACAAGTCGCGCACGGAACGCACGCTGCGCGTCATGCGCTGGGGCCTGGTCCCGGCCTGGTCGAAGGACGCCGCAGGCGCCGCCCGGATGATCAACGCCCGCTCGGAGAGCGCGGCCACCAAGCCCGCGTTCAAGAAGTCCCTCGCCGAACGCCGCTGCATCATCCCGGCCGACGGCTGGTACGAGTGGCGGCGCGAGGGCACGGTCAAGCAGCCGTTCTACACCTCGTCCCCCGACGGCCACAGCCTGGCGATGGCGGGCCTGTGGACGACATGGCGGCCCGAGCCGGACGCCCCGATGCTGGTCACCTGCTCAGTGCTCACGACGGACGCGGTCGGTCTCCCCGCCGAGATCCACGACCGGATGCCCCTGCTGCTAGCCCCGTCCGACTGGGCCCAATGGCTCGACCCGGACGTCGCGGATGTGAGCGCGCTGCTGGCCCCGCCGTCGGAAGATCTGGTCGCCGCCCTGGAGATGCGCCCGGTCTCCACCGCGGTCAACAGCGTCCGCAACAACGGCCCCGAACTGCTCGCGCCCTACGAAGAACCCCGCGAACTGGACCTGTTCGATGACGCGCGCTGAGATCGACACCCCGCACGGCCTCGCCCGCGCCGAACTCCACTGCGCCCCCGACGGCGGCCGAGCGGGCCTGCTCCTCGGCCACGGAGCGGGCGGCGGCATCGGCGCCCCCGACCTCGTCGCCGCCACCCGCGGCGCCACCGCCGCGGGCGTGCACGTAGCCCTCATCGAACAGCCCTACCGCGTCGCGGGCCGCCGCGCGCCCGCGCCCGCGGGCCAGCTGGACACGGCGTGGCTGGCCATCGCCGACCACCTGTCCGACCTCTGGTTCGACGGCCTGCCTCTGGTCTTCGGCGGCCGCTCCTCCGGCGCCCGCGTCGCCTGCCGGACCGCGCTGGAGGGCCAAGCGGTCGCGGTCGTCTGCCTGGCTTTCCCGCTGCACCCGCCCGGGAAGCCCGACAAGACCCGCCTGCCGGAACTGGACGAGGTAACCGTCCCGACCCTGGTCGTCCAGGGCGAGTCCGACTCGTTCGGCAGGCCACCCGCGGCGCACCATCGCGAGGTCGTGCTGATGCCGGGGGACCACAGCCTGAAGAAGGAACTGCCCCGCATCTCCCGCACCGTCGAGGAGTGGCTGGACCGCATCCTCCGCCCACTGGGCTGAATCAGTAGAGCTAATGGCGGCCATTCGGGTGACACCGCGGCGTGAATGGCCGTTCCGCTCCGGTGAACGCGCCGACTGCTGTTGGATCAATGGTGTCTGTTGAGGGGCGGACGTTCGCTCGACCTGGGGAGGGCGTGTGATTGGCGTTGGCGCGCTGCGGAATGAACTGGACGGCCGTCGAAGAAGCCGGAAAAGGGTGGAAGCTGTTGGCTGATCAAGCCATCGCGGCGCGCGACGATATAACGCAGCGTGGTTTGGGTCCGGTGAACGAGAACTGGCCGGACATGGTCGGCGATGCAGCGGGCAGGCACCTCAAGACGCTCGCGGACAAGTACGACAGCGCCGGGCTGCTCTTGAACTCAGTGGGCATGGTCGTCAATGGCCTGGCTAACGCGCTGGAGGTTGCGCAGGACGAGTTGGCGACAGCGATCGAGTTGGCGGACCGTCAGCAATTCCGGGTCGATGACGACGGGCGAGTGACTTGGGTAGGCCCGGGTGTGCCTGATGGCGAACCAGAGATCACTGAGCAGTACGAACGGATACGGCGAATGGTCGCCGACGCGCTCGAAGCGGCGCATCAAGCGGACGTCCTTGTCGCGGACGAGTTGGCGAAGCTCACAGCGGCGACCGGGATCACCAACCCGGATGACGCGTCGGGCATGAACAACACGGCGGCGAGGGCCCAGATCCAGCTGATCTCGTACGCGGTTCCGTGGGGTCAGCCGCCAGAGGTCGTCGCGGCATGGTGGGCGGGTTTGTCCGATGCCCAACGACGTGATCTCAAGCTTGCCGCCCCGATTGACCTGCATGATCTGCCAGGTATTCCTGATGACGTGAAAAGGGAACTGGTCGGCCCAGGCTCTTACAACCGGATCGAGGCGCTGCGATACGCGCGCGACCACTGGGACGACAATTCGCTCGACCGCTACGAGAACAACTGCACGCATTTCGTCTCGCTGGCCATGTGGCACGGAGGCGGTGCCCGTGAGTACAACGACGACGACTGGTTGATCTTCGACAGCGACACCGACTGGTACGAGCCAGGTACCTATCTCAAGGACTCCAAGCCATGGAGCCAGGCGCAGGCCAGTCACGATTTCTGGGCGTCGCACGGTCAGGAAGTCATATCGAACGACGTCACGCCGGGCGACATCGTGTACTGGCGAAATCCCGACGGGCAGGTCCATCACGCGGCTGTCGTTTCGTCCGTCAGCCCCGATGGGGACATTCACTACACCCAGCACACGAACTCGATGCGTGACGGAAGTCTGGATGGCAGGCTGCCGCAGACCGAGCAGTCCGGCGGGCGTCAGGACGTGATCTTCATTCGGCCGAATCCGGACTGGTGACGCAATGCGGGAGATGAGGCGGCCTGCCTCGTGGTACTGGGCCGGTGTGGTGCCTGCCGTGCTGTGGCTGATCGCGTGGTCGGTCGGAGGGATCGGTGCGGAGTCGCTTGCCGGACGCGAGCGCGGTGCGCGGTGCGACGGCACGTTGATGCCTTCCGGAGCGGAAATCGCACTCACTTGGGCGACCCCTGTGCTGTTCGGGATCGCCTCCGCTGCGCTGATCCTGCTCATTCGGGCTGAGCGCGCCCGGCTGTGGCGGTCACCGAATGCGATCGCAGCACTGTGCGTATTGGTTGTCGTTGTCTGGGTGCAGGTCATGGTGAGTCAGCGGGTAGTCGACGAACTCGTGGGCGCGATCCCACATGTCCAGGTGTGTGGAGGCTAGGAATGACTGGGATCGACATGACCTTCGCGCCGTTGCGGGCCGCGTCGGTCGATCTGGAGACGATCGCGCTGGATGCCAAGGCCAACGTCGAGGCCGAGCTGGGAAAGAACAGCACGGCGGCCGACGGCCTTGTGGGTTTCCAGTCCGCACAGGCCCTTCGCGGCTGCGCGAGTGCCTGGACCGATCACCTGATCAATCTGGTTCGCGAGACTCTGGACGCCGGGCAGAAGCTCGCGTCGAGTGTTCAGGACTATGAGGACCTCGAACGCAGGGTCGCCGGTGCTCTCGACGCCATGGACACCGGGCGGTGAAGCCGTTGGGACGACAGGTCGCGTACGCGCTGTTCGCGCTGTCGGTCGGGTCGCTGATCGCCGGTGCGCTGCTGGTGACGATGGCGATGTCCGAGCACGCCGAGGTCATTCGCGGGGTGCGCGCCGCGGGGCCGTCATCAGTGGCGTTTCCGACGCGGGCGGATCGGCTCGCGGACCTGTCGCCCTGGTTGGTGCTGGTCGGCGCGCTGTCCGCCGCGGCGCTCGCCGCTCTCGTGTGGGTGGTACGCCGGTCGCGGGCGGTTTTGGTCACGGTGGTGACCGTCGCGGTGCTCCTCCCGTTCGCCGGAATCGTCCACACCGTGGGTGTGCGCCTGCGAGTGGAACTCGACGAGTACGCCCGCCACGGGGTAACACTGCATCACCCCGCACCCGCCAAGGAGTGAGTCAGCGCTTGGTCACGGCGCTGAGATCGGGGCGACGATCGCGCCGAGCAGGGTGACCAGGTCGGCCGCGGCCAGTTCGACCTCCAGCCCGCGACGGCCCGCCGAGCAGAAGATGGTCGGCAGTCCAGTGGCGCTGACATCGAGGACGGTCTTCAATCGCTTCTTCTGGCCCAGGGGCGAGATGCCACCCGCGACGTAGCCTGTGGCGCGTTCGGCCGCCGCGACATCGGCCATCTTGGCTCGCTTGCCGCCGACGGCGGCGGCGAGGGCCTTCAAGTCCAAGGTGCCCACGACTGGCACGATCCCCACCGTCAAGGCGCCGTCGACCTCGGCCAACAGCGTCTTGAACACCCGGGAGGGGTCCACGCCCATGGCGGTGGCGGCCTCCAGGCCATACGACTCGTGTCGCGGGTCGTGTTCATACGAATGCACGGTGTGCGTGACCTTGCTCTTGGCCAGCAGCGCGGTTGCCGGGGTTCCTCGTCCTGCCACCGGGACAGCCTAGGGAATAGCACCTCCACCAGCGTCGTTAGGCATGACGTGCTGACTGAGCTGATCCACGAACCGAAGCGGCCAAGCTCACGTCCCGGGCGTGCTGTGGGCCACAGCGGGCCAGGCGACGTCCGCGTACGCTCGGTGAAGCGTTTTGCGCATTCATCGATGGAAGGGAGCGCGGTGCCCCGCACGGAGACCTCTGCCCAGCGGGCCGAGCGGTTCGAGCGCGACGCCATGCCCCTGATCGACCAGCTCTACTCGGCGGCGCTGCGGATGACCCGCAACCCGGCCGACGCGGAGGATCTGGTCCAGGAGACCTATCTCAAGGCGTACGCCGCCTTCGAGTCGTTCGCCGCGGGCACCAACCTCAAGGCGTGGCTCTACCGGATCCTCACCAACACCTACATCAACGGCTACCGCAAGAAGCAGCGCCAGCCGCTGCAGTCGCCGACCGACGAGATCACCGACTGGCAGCTCGCCAAGGCCGAGAACCACACCTCGAGCGGGCTGCGCTCCGCCGAGGTCGAGGCCATGGACCTGCTGCCCGACGACGACGTGAAGCAGGCCCTGCAGCAGCTGCCGGAGGAGTTCCGGCTCGCGGTCTACCTTGCCGACGTCGAGGGATTCGCGTACAAGGAGATCGCCGAGATCATGGGCACGCCCATCGGTACGGTGATGTCGCGGCTGCACCGGGGCAGGCGCCTGCTGCGGGACCTGCTCGCCGATGTGGCCAGGGAACGCGGGTTCATCCGCCCGGCGAAGCGGCAGGAGGTGGCCGGAGCGTGAAGAACTGCGGCGGTGACCACGAGACCGACTGCTCCGACGTCCTCGACGAGGTCTGGCTGTTCCTCGACCAGGAATGCGACGTCAACCGGCGCACGGTCCTGGAGCGGCACCTCAACGAGTGCAGCCCCTGCCTGGAGCAGTACGGCCTCGAGGAACACCTCAAGGTCCTGCTCGCCCGCAAGTGCGGCGGCGACCACGCGCCGGACGACTTCAAGGAGCGGCTGCGGGCCTCGATCCGGCAGACCGTGATCAAACACGGGGGCGGCAACCCCAAGGAGTGACAACAGGCCCCGGCGGAATCCGCCGGGGCCTGCCACGTCTTGAGCCAGTGCTCAGGCGTTGGGGCGCTTACCGTGGTTCGCGCCACCCTTCTTGCGGTCACGACGCTTGCGGGCGCGCTTCGACATCGGTGCTCCTCTACGTTCGACTGGCCGTGCGCCGCGTGAAATACGCGCGACACACCTTCAGGGGACAATTTTGCCACGCGTCCGTTGTCGCGTTCACCAGGGCCGATCGTGGTTGGATTGTCGGAAGCGGAACGGCCCCCATGAGGAGGAACTGTCGGATGGCCCACGAGATCCACGCCGAGATCGTCGGGAGCGTGCTGGCGGTCGTCGCCCACGAGGGGCAGAGCCTGGCCGAGGGCGACACGGTGGTGATCCTTGAGTCCATGAAGATGGAGATCCCCGTGCTGACCGAGGAAGGCGGCATCCTCACCAGGCTGGCCGTGCACGAAGGCGACGTCATCCAGGAACACGACCTGATCGCCGTAGTGGGCTGACGGCCCACCGTGTCGACACTCGCCGACCTCCTCGCCGACCACACCGGCCTGTCCGCCGGCGCGGTCGACCACCTGCAGACGGTCGTCGCGGAGTGGCAGCTGCTCTCCGACCTGTCCTTCGCCGACTTCCTGCTCTGGGTCAAGCAGACCGAGGGTGACGACGGCACCCCGCTGCCCGCCGACGCCGAGGACCGGTTCCTCTGCGTGGCGCAGGCCCGGCCGACGACCGCGCCGACCGCGCACCCCGACGACGTCGTCGGCAGCCACACCGACCCCACCGAGCACCCGCAGCTGCGCCGGGCCATCGTCGAGCGGCGGATCTGCCGCGAGGAGGACCCGCGCTGGCACCTTGGCGTGCCGGTCCGGCGTGAAGTGATCCCGGTGCAGTTCGGCGGCGAGATCGTCGCGGTCCTGTCCCGGGAGACGAACCTCGCCGTGCCCCGGGTGCCCAGCGCGCTGGAGATCGCCTACCTCGGCATCGCGGGCGACCTGTGCCAGATGGTCACCGACGGCACGTTCCCCGCCGTCGAGCCATCCCCTGACGTGCACACGAGCCCGCGCGTCGGCGACGGGCTCATGCGGCTGGACCCGGCGGGCGCGGTGGTCTTCGCCAGCCCGAACGCGCTGTCGGCCTATCACCGGATGGGCCACGCCGCCGACCTGATCGGCGTGCGGCTGGCCCCGCTGACCAGGTCATTGATGGCCGACCCGTTCGACGCCACCGAGATCTCCCAGCGCATCCTGACGGCCCTGGACGGCCAGCCCAGCATGCGCATGGAGGCCGAGTCCCGCCGCGGCGCCGCCGTGCTCTTCCGCGCGCTGCCGCTGCGGCCCGGCGGCAAGCCCGCGGGCGCGCTGGTCCTGTGCCGCGACGTCACCGAGGTCCGCCGCCGCGACCGCGCGCTGCTGTCCAAGGACGCGACGATCCGCGAGATCCACCATCGGGTGAAGAACAACCTGCAGACCGTGGCCGCGCTGCTGCGGCTGCAGTCACGCCGCACGAGCAGCCCGGAGGCCAAGGAGGCGCTGGCCGAGTCGGTCCGCCGGGTCGCCGCGATCGCCATGGTGCACGAGACGCTGTCCACGTCGGTCGACGAGCGCGTCGACCTCGACGCACTGGTCGACAAGGTCATTCCGGTTGTCGGCGACGTCGCCGTGGCCGAGAGCCACGTGAAGGTCCGCAAGACCGGCCAGTTCGGCGTCGTCGCGGCCGAGG
Organism: Actinokineospora sp.; assembly: GCA_035540215.1. Classification (GTDB taxonomy): domain Bacteria; phylum Actinomycetota; class Actinomycetes; order Mycobacteriales; family Pseudonocardiaceae; genus Actinokineospora. The sequence continues at coordinate 20,445 of DATLIA010000161.1, forward strand.
TCGCGACACCGCTGGTGATGGTGCTGACCGAGCTGGTCCAGAACGCCGTCGAGCACGCCTACCCGGCAGGCCACTCCGGTGAGGTCGTGGTCAGCGCGGAGCGCTCGGCCCGGTGGGTCGATGTGGTCGTGGCCGACGACGGCCGCGGCCTGCCGCGAGGATTTTCACTCGAACGGACTAACGGCCTCGGCCTACAGATCGTGCGCACCCTCGTCGAGTCCGAACTGCGCGGCACCCTGTCGTTGCGCCGTCGCGAGCCCAAGGGCACAGAGGCGATCTTGCGTGTTCCGCTTACCTCACGCCGATAGGCGATCGCTAATGCTGTGCATTGCATAAGAATGCAAAAGGCCCCTGTGTCGCGTTTCCGCGCACAGGGGCCTTTCGACGGAAGCTCAGGCGTTGCTGCGTGCCCGGGTCCGAGCGTTGCGGCGCTTCAGCGCACGACGCTCGTCCTCACTCATTCCGCCCCAAACGCCAGCATCCTGGCCGCTCTCGAGTGCCCAGGACAGGCAGTTGGAAGCGACGGGGCAGCGGTGGCAAACGGCCTTCGCCTCGGAGACCTGCAGGATCGCCGGGCCGCTTGTTCCCACGGGGAAGAACAGCTCGGGGTCCTCGTCACGGCAGGCCGCGCGGTGGCGCCAGTCCATTTCTACTTGCTCCTCGCTCGGGCGCGCTGATAGCGCGCCGCTAGGTCGTATCCGGTCGTCGGGGTGCTTGTGAATGGTTTCACGAACGCGGGAGATGTCAAGGGTTCTTCTGTACCCGGTGAGTGAACTCACCCGAAAGATCGACGTCAAAGCACTTTCGAAGCAGAGAGCAACGATTCGGTCTCAGAGGCCCTCTGGTCTGGACCGATGATCAGATCGCGACCGTCAGCGCCCCGGGCATCGAGGTGAACTCGACGCGCGTTCGGGCCCCAATGAGGTCTCCGTCACACTGCAGCTGGACCGGCTTCGCGGCGGTCACGACCAGCTTGGCGACGTCGTCGCGGCGGACCAGGTTCTTGCCCTTGGTCTCGCCTTTCGCGCTGAACGCCTGGGTGACGTGGCGGGCCACGGTGGGCACGCGCATGGTCCGCAGGGCGAAGAGGCCGAGTCCGGTGTCGAAGGAAGTGCCGTGGTTGAGATGGATGGCCCGTGACCCCATGTACGTCCACGGGTCGGTGTTGGACACGAACGCCAGGCGCAGGCCCTCGATCGGGTCCTCACCGGGGATCTCGACGGTCAGGTCGGGCCTGCCGTGCCTCGGCCGCAGGTAGCGGGCCGCCGCGATGCGCGTATAGAGCGCCGGGCTGGCCTTCTTGCCACGCTTGCGGTCGACGTCGGCGACCACCTCGGCGTCCCAGCCCATGCCTGCGCTGAAGGTGAACCACCGGGTCTGACCCGCGCCGATGTCGACCATCCCGAGGCTGACCACGCGCTTGCGGTTCTCCTCGATGGCACGAAGCAGCAGGTGGGTGGCCTCGACCGGGTGGCGCGGCAGCCCGAGCGAGCGGGCGAAGACGTTGGCCGACCCGCCGGGGACGACGCCCAGCATCGGCGCCGGACCGCCCACGCTCAACATGCCGTTGACGACCTCGTTGACCGTGCCGTCGCCGCCGTGGGCGACGACCAGGTCGACGTTGTCGACCGCCGCCTGCGCCGCGGCCGCCATGGCGTGGCCGCGGTAGTCGGTCTCGACGATGTCGAGCTTCACCTGGCTGGCCAGGGCGTGCGCGAGCACATCGCGACCGGCGGGGGTGGTCGCGGTCGCCTGCGGGTTCACCACGAGGACTGCGCGCATTACCGCAGGGTAAGGCAGCCGGGACTCCTGTCCTGTCATCACCCACCCCAAACGGGTGAGGCCAGCGTCATTCCATCGGGTTGCCCGTAACCACGTCGCCGACCGGCGACGCAGCACGTGTCCGTGTGGCGCGTGGTCTGGCCACGCGATCGCCCTACTCGTGACCCGAGTGTGGATCTCCCTTCGGCACCGCTGCTCGCCCCGGCATCGGTGAGTGCACCCAGACGACCGTCTGCTCATCGACCCGCGGGGACTGACACCCATGATCCTTCACTGCCCCACCGACAAAAGCCACGGCCGTCCGGGTGGCATACGATCGGCGGTGTGCACGGACTGTCATCGTGCGCTACCCCGCTCTTGAAAGGCCGCCGTGCGTATCGCATCCGATGCCCCTCGGACCATCCTCGGCGCTGGGTCGCTGGTCGCCTTGCAGGGCTTGACCGGCTTGGTCTTCGCCGTCGTCCTGGTCGTCTCCGGCAGCTCGTCGCCAGGCAACAACGTCTACGGCGAGGCCGCCTACTTCGCGGTGCTCTCCGCGGGCGTGCTGGCCGCCGGGGCGGGCCTGCTGATGGGCAAGCACTGGGCCCGCAGCCCGGCGATCGTGGTGGAGATCCTGCTGCTCGGCGTCGCCTGGTACGCCTTCGGTCCGTCGGGCAGGCCCGAGATCGGCACCCCGCTCGGCCTGGTCGTGCTCGGCACCCTGGTCCTGCTGTTCCACGCCCGCTCGTCGGCATGGGCGCAGGGCGACATCGGCGCGGGCGAGTAGCCCGGTGCTGGTCCGGGAGGCGACCGCGGCGGACTGGGCCCGGATCTGGCCGCTGTGGCACCGGGTGGTGTCGGCGGGCGAGACCTACATGTGGGCGCCCGACACGTCGCAGGATGACGCTCGGGCGGCCTGGATGCTGCCCGCGCCCGCCGCCGTGTTCGTCGCGGAGGACGGTGCCGACCTGGTCGGCACCGCGCTGCTCAAGCCCGCCCAGCCCGGTCTCGGCGACCACATCGCCAACGCCGGGTTCATGGTCGATCCGGACCGCGCGGGCCAGGGCATCGGCCGCACCCTGGCCCACCACGTCCTGTCCGCCGCGCGCGCCCAGCGCTACCAGGCGATGCAGTTCAACGCGGTGGTGTCGACCAACACCGCGGCCGTCGGCCTGTGGAGGTCACTCGGCTTCGAGGTCGTCGGCACCGTGCCCGGCGCCTTCCGGCACGCCGACGGGCTCGTCGACATCCACATCATGTACCGGCGGCTGTGAGCGCCCCGTCGGTGAGCCGGTAGACGGTCCACTCGTCCATCGGGATGGCGCCGAGGGACTTGTAGAAGCCGATAGCGGGCTCGTTCCAGTCCAGCACCGACCACTCGAGGCGCTGGTAGCCGCGCGCGACGCACTCTTGCGCGAGGGCGAGCAGCAGCGCCTTGCCCAGCCCGGATCCGCGCTGCGTCGGGCGGACGTAGAGGTCCTCCAGGTAGATCCCGTGCGTCCCGCGCCAGGTCGAGAAGTTCAGGAACCACAGCGTGCAGCCGACGACCTCGCCGTCGACGACGGCGACGTGGCCGAACAGCGCGGGAGCGTCGCCGAACAGCGCGGTGTGCAGCTGCTCCGCGGTCAGGTGGCAGTCCTGAGGGGCGCGCTCGTATTCGGCGAGCTCATAGACCAATCCGACCACAGCGTCCACATCGGACGGTTCGATTCGGCGGATTCGGGAGTCAGACATGGGTTTCTCCATAGGCAGGGATGTTGAGACGCTCGACCTGCGGCACCCCGCGCTCGTCGCCGAGGATGCTCACGCCTGCCGGTTCGAGTCCGAAGTGGACTCCAAACCCGGCGGTCTGCCCGATCCACGCCGAGATCAGCACCCGGCTGAAGTGCCCGTGTCCGATGAGGATGACGTCCTGGCCGATGTCCCGGACCCGCGCGACGACCTTGACGGCGCGCTCGGTGATGGCCTCGGCGGTCTCGCCGCCGGGGCACGGGTGGGTCCAGACGGTCCAGTCCGGGACGGTCTCGCGGATCTGCGGGGTGGTCAGGCCCTCGTAGGTGCCGTAGTCCCACTCGGCCAGGTCCTCGGTGACCTCGTCGACGACCAGCCCGGCCAACTCGGCGGTCCGCGACGCGCGGGTGCGTGGGCTGGAGAGCACCACGGCGGGCCGGTCGCCGCGGAGGTGGCGCAGCAGGCCGCCCGCTTTCCGGGCGCCCGTCTCGCCGTCTGGGGTGAGGTCGATGTCGGTGCGGCCGGTGTGTCGACCGGACTCAGACCATTCGGTCTGGCCGTGTCGGAGCAGGTAGAGCATGAGCCGATCCTATGGGGACTCACTTGCCGCTAAATCTACTCGCGAGTAGGTTGGCGCGTGTGAGTGCGACCAAGACGTACGCGATGTGGCAGAAGCTGGCGGACCGCCCCCTGGGCACCCGCCTCTTCTCGACGGCGATGTACCTGCGCGTGCCGTACTTCGGCACCGTCCTGCCCACCGTCGTCGACATGCGCCCCGGCCGGTGCGAGGTGCGCTCGCCGAAGTGGTGGGGCGTGCACAACCATCTGGGGACGTTCCACGCCATCGCGGCGTGCAACCTCGCCGAGGTCGCCATGGGGATGCTGGCCGAGGCCACGGTCCCGGCCAGCCATCGCTGGATCCCCAAGGGGATGACGGTGTCCTACGTCGCGAAGGCCAAGTCGAGCCTGCGCGCGGTGGCGGTGCTGCCGGTCATCCCGACGTTCGGTGACGAGCCGTTCGACCTGCCGGTGCCGGTGTCGATCACGGACAAGGACGGGGTCGAGGTCGTCACGGCGGTCATCACCATCAAGGTGTCGCGTAGCTCCTGATCCCGACTCGGGTGCTCAGCTTTAGCGACGACGCGCCTGCTTCGCTCGGCAAGCCGATTCGGTGGTTGATCATCGGGCCGAACGGGCCGCAGCCGGTGGCCTTCGGTGCGGTGAAGGTCTCGTCGGCTATGGCGAACTTGACCACGAGGGGGTTGGTGCTGACGACCTCGGTGGGGGCGGTTCGCTTGACGGTGAAGCGGATCGGGTCGGCGTTGGTGCCGATGGTGCAGGTCGCGGGGATGAGCGGGCCGGTGACGGCGAGTTTGAGGTGGAGTTCGCCCATGCGGTCGTCGGTGGAGAGGAAGTCCGAGTAGCCCGCGTATTCGAGGCGGAGGCGTATGTGGGAGTGGGGGATTCGGGTCTCTTCGGCGTGCAGGGCGCCGAAGGTTTGGGCGAACTTCCCGTGGAGGCTGCCTTCGGCGAAGGTGAGGCGGAGAGTTCCGAGGTCGAGTTCGGGGAGTCGGCCAAGGTGGAATGTGCCGGTGGCGGCCATCTCTTCGCAGCGCCAGAGGTTGGGGTCAGCGGTGGTGGGGATGGTGGGGCAGTCGGCGAAGGTGAACTCCGGGTCGGCTGCCGCTGGGGCTGTGAGCGCCAGGGTTGTGGCGGCTGCGACGAAGATCACAGCGAGGATTTTCTTCATGCCGCAAGCGTGTCTGGGTGGGTGGCGGGGATCTTCCGGGATGACCCGGGGATCGGCCCTTGATCGACCCGGACAGGGGCGCTCGCTGTCCCTGCTTGGCGGGTGGGCGAGTTCGCCGTGGGGTGCCTGTTTGGGTGGGCCCGTTGGGTTGGTGAGCGGTGCGGCTTCTGGGCGGGCTCGCTTCGCATCGCCGGATTTGAAGGCCAAGGCCCCCGCGTCCAAGTGTGGATGCGGGGGCCGTTGGACGAACCAGAGGGCGTACTTACGCCTTCTTGGTCTCCCAGAAGATCTTGTCGATCTCGGCGATCAGGTCGAGCAGGGCCTGGCCGGTGGCCGGGTCCATCGAACCCTTGGTGCCGCCCGCGCCCGCGGCCTTGGTGGCGCGGTTGAACAGGTCGTGCAGGTCCGGGTACTTCTCGAAGTGCGGGGCCTTGAAGTAGTCGGTCCAGAGGACCCACAGGTGGTGCTTGACGAGTTCGCTGCGCTGCTCGGCGATCAGGATCGCGCGGGTGCGGAACTCGGGGTCCTCGTTGTCCTGGTACTTCTTCTGGACCGCCAGCACGGACTCGGCCTCGATACGGGCCTGGGCCGGGTCGTACACGCCGCAGGGAAGGTCACAGTGGGCGGTGGCCTCCAGGCGAGGCGCGAAGACGCGCGACAGCAGTCGCATTGTTCCTCCAACGGCAAAACAGGGGTGCTCCGACGGATCCGACCCTACTCCCGGCATGCTGGACGGGCAGGCGGAGGTGATCGTTGAGTCCACTGGGCAGGATGCCGGTCCGACGGGTGGTCGTGCGCGGTCCGTCGATGTCGCCGACGCTCTCTGACGGTGACACGGTCCTCGCTGTGCGGCGTGCACCCAGGCCTGGTGATGTCGTCCTGGTGACCTGGACCACCAGGCTGGGTCAGCTCTCCGTCAAGCGCGCCAAACACCCGGACGGGGCGGGCTGGCACGTCGAAGGCGACTTCGCCGAGCACTCCACCGACTCCCGTCAGCTCGGGCCCGCCCAGGTGCACGCGGTGATCCGGTGGCGGCTCTGGCCCCGCCCGGGCCGCATCCAGGCCCCAGGGCTCTAGCCCCGCAGCTCCGCGTACCGGGCGAGACAGTCTTCGTACTTGGGCAGCAGGCCCGAGGCCGCGGCTTCGGCGAGGGTCGGCGCGGTCATGTCCTTCTCGGACAGGATCGGCTCGATGTCGGCGGGCCAGGGCAGCGCCAGCTCCTCGTCGAGTGGAGTGATCCCGTGTTCGGTGCCGGGGCTGTAGCCGATGGAGCACAGGTAGGAGATGACGGTGTCGTCCGCCAACGCGACGAAGCCGTGCGCGATGCCCTCCGGCACGTAGACCGCGCGGAAGTCGACCGGGTCCAGCTGTACCGCGTCCCAGACGCCGAAGGTGGGGGAGCCCACGCGCACGTCGACCACGAAGTCCAGCAGCGCGCCGCTGGGGCAGTAGACGTATTTGGCCTGGCCGACGGGCACCTCGGAGAAGTGCAGGCCGCGGATCGAGCCGCGTCGGGAGCGGCTGTGGTTGGTCTGGGCGACGGTCAGCCGGTGGCCGGTGGCGTCGGCGAAGACGTCCCCTTGGAACGGTGAGACGAAGACGCCGCGGGAGTCCGGAAAGGTCCGGGGGGTGAACTCGAACGCGCCTGGGACCTTGAGCTCTCGTGCCTGCATGGGGCGCAGTTTAGTGACCGGGGTCGCGGCCAGGTGAGCACGCTCGCGTTGTAGTTCTTCGACAAACTGGCCGGTAAACCAAACCGGACGGACGTCTTGGTAAAACCGCTCCTGACGTGCGGATTTAGTGGCCTTCGATGTGATCCCGACCGCAGACAGGACACACTGGTCCTGTCACACTGTGCGCACCGCAGCGTCCAACGGCCGCCGCCCACACCCCGGGCACGCGACCGGAAAACCCAGCCGTCGAACTCAACTCCGCAGTCCGCCAGCGACGCGAACCAGCGCCCGTGCGACGACAGACAAAGCCCGTGTCCGGACTTCGGAGTCACGTCCGGCGATCGCTCGCGCCACCCGTCGGCGCGAGTCCCAGGAGGGACGCCTTCATGACCGCAGTGAACGACTACCGAGAGACCGCCGTGGACGACTCAGGCCCGATCACCGACGAGGAGATCTTCCGCGCACACGAGGGCGGAAAGCTCGGCGTCGAGGTCACCAAGCCGCTGGCCGACCCGCGTTCGCTGGCCATCGCCTACACCCCCGGGGTGGCCAAGGTGAGCCGCGCGATCGCCGAGGACGCCTCGCTGGCCAAGCGCTACACCTGGGCGGCGCGTCTGGTCGCCGTCGTCTCCGACGGCACCGCGGTACTCGGCCTCGGTGACATCGGCGCGAGCGCCTCGCTGCCGGTCATGGAGGGCAAGGCCGCCCTGTTCAAGACCTTCGGCGGACTGGACTCGATCCCGCTGGTGCTCGACACCACCGACGTCGACGAGATCATCGAGACGCTGGTGCGGCTGCGGCCGTCGTTCGGCGCGGTCAACCTCGAGGACATCTCCGCGCCGCGGTGCTTCGAACTCGAGGAGCGGCTCATCGAGGCGCTGGACTGCCCGGTCTTCCACGACGACCAGCACGGCACCGCCGTCGTGCTGCTCGCCGCGCTGCGCGGCGCCAACACCGTGCTGAGCAAGGACATCGCCAACCAGCGTGTCGTCATCTCCGGCGCGGGCGCCGCTGGCATCGCCTGCGCGAAGATCCTGCTTGCCGCGGGTGTCGGCGACATCACCCTGCTGGACTCGCGCGGCATCATCCACTCCGGCCGCGACCACATGAACCCGATCAAGGACCAGATGGCCGAGGTCACCAACCTCGGCGGCCTGCGCGGCGGGCAGGCGGAGGCACTGCGCGGCGCCGACGTGTTCGTCGGGCTGTCGTCGGGCACGGTGGACGAGGAACTGATCGCCACCATGGCCAAGGACTCGATCGTCTTCGCGCTGTCCAACCCCGACCCGGAGATCCACCCCGACGTCGCGGGCAAGTACGCCGCGGTCGTGGCCACCGGGCGCAGCGACTTCCCGAACCAGATCAACAACGTGCTCGCCTTCCCCGGCATCTTCCGCGGTGCGCTGGACTCCGGTGCCCGTCGCATCACCGAGCGGATGAAGCTGGCCGCCGCGGACGCCATCGCGGCGGTCGCGGAAGACGATCTCGCCGTCGACCGGATCGTGCCCAGCGCCCTCGACCCGCGGGTCGCACCTGAGGTCGCGGCGGCTGTCGCACGGGCGGCGAAGGAGGACGGGGTAGCCTGAGGGCCGGCGGGATGCTCGGCACGGTGCCCAACCCGCCTACCAAGGGTGGAGGGATCGCGCCGTGGCCGAGCATGTCGTGCGCGTCGGGCTACCCGGGGTCGTGCCGACCAGCGGTCTTGACGTCGACGCTGGTCGGATCCTCGCCCCGGACCTGGCCGGACCGGTCGCGCCCGACGGCATGGTCGACGCCGTCGCGGAACGCGCCCTGTTACTGGAGGCCCAGCGGATAGCCCGGCTGGGCAGTTGGACCTTCGACTTCGCCACCGGCGCGGGCTATCTCTCCGACGGTTTGTGCAGGCTGTGCGGGCTGTCGCCGCGCAGCACCCTGGACGAACTGATCGCGCTCGTGCACCCGGACGACATGCCCGCGCTCAACCGCTTCCGCTCGCGGCTGGCCGCGCACCGCTCGTCCCAGCCGATCGAACTGGAGGTGCGCGACCTTGGCTTGGAACGGACTTACCTGGTCCGGGCCAGAACCGAGTGCGACGCCGACGGCAAGCCCGCGCGGGTGCACGGCACCGTGCAGGACTTCAGCAAGTTCCGCGCCATGGAACGCCAGCTCAGCCAGGACGGCAGGCTCTTCCGCGAGGCACAGCGGGTGGCCAGGCTCGGCACGTGGGAGTGGAACACCGAGACCAACGAGTGCCTGTGGTCGTCGATGCTCTACGAACTCGGCGGGGTAGAACCCGGCACGAAGATCACCTACGCCGACTACATGGAACTGGTCCACCCCGACGACCGCGGCTGGGTCGACCAGCGCTGGCAGGAACTGGCCTCCACGCGCCGACCCGTCGAGTGCGAGCACCGGGTGATCCGGCCGGACGGCAAGCGCCGCGTGTTCCGCATCCGCGGCGAGGCGGCGGGCGCCGACCAGGGCGACGCGGTCATGATCGGCACCGCCCAGGACGTCACCGAGCAGCGCTCCACGGAGACGCGGATGCAGCGCTCCAGCAAGCGCTTCACCGACCTGGTGGCGATCACCCCGGTCGGCATCGCCCTGTTCGACGACCTCGAGCGCCTAGTCGACGCCAACGACGCGCTGTGCTCACTGCTGGGCATGGACCTCGACCGGCTGCGCGGGATGAACGTGGATCAGCTCACCCACCCCGACGAGCGCGACGCCCGCCGCCCCGGCGCCCACCGATTCCAGGGCGGGCCGCGGGTGCTGATCACCGCCGCGGGCAAACCGGTCTACTGCGAACTCACCTCCACCGTGTCGGTCGCCGACGACGGCAAGCGGTTCTGGCTGGTCGTCTTCGCCGACGTCACCGACCGCCGCCGCACCGCCGAGCGGCTGCGCTACCAGGCCACCCACGACGAGCTGACCGGCCTGCCCGGCCGCGCCGCGGTCAAGGAACTACTGGCCAAGCTCCTCGGCGGACGTGACTACGAGCGGATCGCGCTGCTGTTCTGCGATGTCGACAACTTCAAGCGGGTCAACGACTCACTCGGCCACGACGTCGGCGACGAGCTGATCACCGCGCTGGCCCGCAGGCTCGAACGCGGCCTGCCGCCCAGCTGCACCGTGGCCCGCATGTCCGGCGACGAGTACGTCGTCATCTGCTCCGACGTCGACGAGGTCGGCGGCGTCGAGGCACTGGCCAATCTGGCCGCGAAGCTGCTGCGCACGGCCGTTCCCGTCCGCGGCCAGCTGCTGCGGGTCTCGGCCTGCATCGGCGCCGCGGTGCCGTCCGGCCCGGAGACCAGTGGCGCCGACCTGCTGCGCTACGCCGACGCGGCGATGTTCGCCGCCAAGGAACGCGGCACCGGCCGGGTCTCACTGGCCAGCGACGCGCTGATCGCGTCGGCCAACAGCCAGATGCTCCTCGAGGGCCAGCTGCGCGAGGCCATCGCCAACGACCAGCTCGTCCTGCACTACCAGCCGGTGGTCGGCCCGGACGGCACGGTGCTGTCGGCGGAGGCCCTGGTCCGCTGGCCCCACCCGGAACGCGGCCTGCTCCTGCCCGGCGAGTTCCTCCCCGTCGCCGAACAAGGCGACCTCCTCGGCGAACTAGACCGCTGGGTCCTGCGCGCCGCGCTGACCGAGGCCGCCGAGTGGCCCCAGATGACCGGCGGCACCCTCGGCGGCGGGGTGGCCATCGCGGTCAACCTGGCCGGACTCGTGCCGGGCGACCCCGAGTTCGTGGAGGTTGTCACAGCGACGGTCGCCGCGACCGGGATCGCGTGGGACCGGGTCGTGCTCGAACTCGTCGAGACCAGCCTGATCGACCTGCCCTCCCGCAGCCGCGAGGCCATGGCCGAACTGGTCGAACGCGGCGTGCGGTTCGCGGTGGACGACTTCGGCACCGGCTACTCGTCGCTGGCCCGCCTCAAGGAACTGCCCGCCCAGATCATCAAGATCGACCGCCGCTTCGTCTCCGGCGTGGCGACCGACGCCTCGGACTTCGCCGTGGCCCGCGCCCTGGTCGACATGGCCCGCGCGATGGGCCGCAGCTGCGTCGCCGAGGGCGTCGAGAACGCGACGCAGTTCCACGTCCTACGGGGTGTGGGCGTCGACGCGTATCAGGGCTGGCTGCTTTCGCGGCCACTGCCCGCACGGGACTTCCGCGAGATGATGAAGCTCGGCCCGGTCCACATCCCCAGCGGCGCTTGACCGAGCAGGTTCCCGCAAGGGGAGCACCTGTCCTCCAGGGCAGGCACCGGTGACGAGGCGAGGAACGACGGGTAACCGACCTGAACTGGCTGGTCCAGCCGATTTCGCGGCGGTTATCCTGCTCAGTACTGGGGTCGCGGTCACGTCTGCGGGGGCGCGTGACATTTCTGAGGGGATTTCTCATGCGTAAGAGGTTGCTGTCCGCTGCCGTCCTCGCGACGGTGCTGGTGACGGGTGGGTGCGCGGGTAAGGCGTTCAACGACTCCCCGCAGGCCGGTGGCGAGGGCGAGGTGCCGAACATCCGAGCACTCAGCAAGGCCCTGACCGACAAGACAGCGGGCGTGACCAGCACCCACGTCACCTTGACGGGCGAGGCCGGAGGCAAGACGGTCAGCGGCGACGCCGACCTGAACTATGCCAACGGCAAGATCGCGATGCGGATGACCATGCAGGCCGAAGGCCTCGATGTGTCGATGCGGCTCGTCGACGAGGTGCTCTACTTCAAGCTGCCAAAAGAGCTGGAGCCGGGGAAGCCGTGGGTCAAGCTCGACCTGAACAACTCCGACATTCCCGCGGCCAAGGCGCTGGCAGGCATGCTGAAGTCGGCCAAGAGCATGGACCCGGCCGTCACCATGCAGTCGCTGTCGGAGACTGGCGAGATCAAGTCCGCCGAGGACGACAACATCGACGGCAAGCCCGTCAAGCACTACAAGGTCGTCGTCGACCCGGCCAGGATGGACACGACCAAGCTCGGTCTCGATGAGGCGGGTGCCAAGGCGATCAAGGACGCCGGTCTGACGGAGTTCCCGGTCGACCTGTGGATCGGTGCGGACAACCTGCCGGTCCGGATGGTCGTGGACATGCCCACCAAGGCGGGCGGCGGCAAGATGCGGATGGACTACTCGGACTGGGGCAAGCCGGTCGACGTCGCGGCGCCGCCCGCCGCCGAGGTCACCGACTTCCCCACCAAGTAGCGCATATGCGCCGATAGGCCAGCCAGGGGACGCCCCCCGAGGTTCGGTTATCCCGCGGCGGTGAGGATCGCGGCCACGCGGTGGCGGGGGAGGTCGATAAGGCGGGCGGCCAAGTCGGACTCGTCCGGCCAGAGTTCGGCCACCCGGTCCTTCGCTTCCCGCTTCGTCAGCTCGCGGTCGGCCTTGATCAGGGCTTCCCGCCATACGTTGCCCAGTTTTCCGTGGGCGCGGCGCAGTAGTTCGGCTCGGACGCCGTCGCTGTCGACGGGCTCGGCGACGACCACCGCGTGCTTGCCGTCCGGGGTGCTGCGGTGGAACGTGAGCCGGTACTTGCCGTCCACCAAATCGCGCAACGCGAGTTGGCCGCGCTGGTCGGTGATGTCCGGGTGGTTGTTGCCGACGAGCGCGCCGACGCGGACCGGGGGTCCGGCGAGCAGGGTCCTGGCCAGCCACGGGCCGGGGTCGGCGGTCAGGTCGTACGCCACCGGTCGGGTCGCCTTCACCGGCTCCGACCAGCCCGGATGACGAGTGTCCGGCTGTTCCGTGCCGTCGCCGCGGGTCAGGCGGAGGAGGGCGGCGACGGCGGCCGGGTCGGTGCCCGCGGCCTCGATTGACTGCGGGCCATGGGTGTAGATGGCGGTGCCCGCGTCGCGGACGGACTCGGCGAGCTTGGCGGACCGGGCCGTCGGCTGGAGCACGTAGAGGTCGCTGGCGCTGCCGACGGCCTGGGCGCCGAGGTAGCGGTTGAAGCCGGGCAGCACCGCCTCGAAGACCAGGCCCAGCCGCAGGACCTCCTGCTGCACCTTCAAACCGAGGGCCGGGTTGCGCTCGCTGTAGCCGTAGGCGACGACGATCCGACCCTCCGGACCGCGCAGGGACTCGATGGCGCGCGCGAGGAACAGGCGCATGCCTTCCGGGGTGTAGGGCGGGTCGGTGAAGACCAGGTCGGCCTCCAGCGGCGGCACGCCGAAGCGGAAGTCGGCGTGCAGGCAGCGGATGTCCAACCCGCGGGCCCGCGCGGTGGTGTCGATGTACTCCAGCAGCGCCTCGTCGAGGTCCACGACGGTCGCGCGGAGGTCGGGGCGCGCGGTGCAGGCGGCGAGGGCGGTCAGGTCGTGGTCGCCGACGCAGACGAGGTGGGCGCCGGGCAGGTAGTAGGTCTCATCGAGCCACTCCGCGCGGCGGACCATCGTGTCCAGGTCGGCCTGGACGTGGTCGAGCGCGCGCTGCGGGGCGGGGACGCCCGCGAGGTAGCCCGCCAGGCTGTCGCGCAGGCCGGGGGTGGTCGGTAGGGCGGCGTGCAGACTGGGGTCCACGTCGGCCGACCAGGTGTCACCGTCACGCTGGGCGCCCGCGGCGGCGAGCAGGTCCTCGACGGTGCGGCGGGGGACCGCCGCGGCGCGGATCAGCTCGTCCAGCGCCCGCGGACCCGTGCTGAGCTGGGCCAGCAGGTGACGCAGGGGGCGGGAGTGCACACCGCGGTCGGTGAGGAACGTTTCGAGGGAGTCGGCCACAACCACGGGAGCCTACGGACCTGGTCTCCCGCCAGGGGTTAATAGGGGGTCCTCACATCGTGGAACGGACTGCCACTGTCAGCCGTTCGGGTTAGGGTCGAACGATCAACGGCTGGCAAGGAGCCGTTCCACCCGAGGGGCTTCGAGTGATCGAGTTCCAGGCCGTGACCAAGAAATACGACGACGGCACGGTCGCGGTCGACAACCTCTCCCTGACCATCGACGCCGGGCGGATCACCGTCTTCGTCGGACCGTCGGGCTGCGGCAAGACCACGTCACTGCGCATGATCAACCGGATGATCGACGCCACCTCCGGCACGATCCTGCTGGACGGCAAGGACATCCGCGCCCAGCACCCGGCCGAGCTGCGCCGCGGCATCGGCTACGTCATCCAGCACGCGGGCCTGTTCCCGCACCGGACGGTCCTTGACAACGTCGCCACCGTGCCGGTGCTGACCGGCGCGTCGAAAGCTGTGGCACGCAAGCGGGCGGCGGACTTGCTTGAACGAGTCGGCCTCCCCGCCGAACTGGGCAAACGGTATCCGGCACAGCTTTCCGGCGGCCAGCAGCAGCGCGTCGGGGTGGCCAGGGCGCTGGCCGCCGACCCGCCGGTCCTGCTGATGGACGAGCCGTTCAGTGCCGTCGACCCGATCGTGCGCGACGGGCTGCAGGACGAGCTGCTGCGGCTGCAATCCGACCTGGGCAAGACGATCGTGTTCGTCACCCACGACATCGACGAGGCCATCAAGCTCGGCGACAAGGTCGCGGTGCTGCGCGTCGGCGGCAGGCTCGCCCAGTACGCCACGCCCGCCGAGCTGCTCGCCAAGCCGGTCGACGACTTCGTCGCGTCCTTTGTGGGCCGTGACCGCGGCTACCGCGCGCTCGGATTCCTTTCCGCGCAAGGGGTTCCGATCGGTCCGGTCGCCACGGTCGCGCTCGGCGCCGAGGTCGGGCAGGCGCGCGCGGAACTCGACAACGGCTGGGCCGTGGTCGTGGACGAGGCGGGCAGGCCGCTCGGCTGGGTGTCCGACCAGTCTCTGTCCATTGTGGAGGAACGGGTCGGCCGGTCCGATCTGGTCTCTGGCGGATCGCTGTTCGACGTCGAGTCCGGGTCGCTGCGCACCGCGCTGGACGCCGCGCTCAGCTCACCGGCCGCGCTGGGGATCGCCGTCGACGCCGCGGGCGCGGTCGTGGGCGGGGTGGTGGCCGACACCGTCCTCAAGGCGCTCGCCGACGCCCGCCGCACGGGCGAGGTGCCGACGTGACCTGGGTACTCGACCACGTCGACCAACTGCTGTCGCTCAGCGCCTATCACCTCTGGCTGGCGCTCTTGCCGCTGGTGCTCGGTCTGCTGATCGCGTTGCCGCTCGGCTGGGTCGCCAGCCGCTATTACTGGGCGCGGGTGATCCTGGTGCCCGCCGCGGGTCTGCTGTACACGATCCCGTCACTGGCCCTGTTCGTGCTGATGCCGCTGATCCTGGGCACGCTGATTCTCGACCCGCTCAACGTCCAGATCGCGCTGACCGTCTACACAGTCGCGCTGCTGGTCAGGGTCGTGGCCGACGCGCTCGCCGCCGTGCCCGCGACGGTCGCCGCCGCGGCCACCGCCATGGGATACCGCCCGGTGGGCCGCTTCTTCGCCGTCGACCTGCCGCTGGCGCTGCCCGTGCTGCTCGCCGGGGTTCGGGTGGCGACGGTGTCGAATATCAGTCTGGTGAGTGTCGGCTCACTCATCGGTGTGCACGGGCTCGGCCAGGCGCTCACCGAGGGTTTCCAGCGGGACAACTACGCCGAGATCATCGCCGGGATCGTGCTGATCGTCGTGCTGGCGCTGGCCGTCGACGCCGTGTTGGTGCTGGTCGGGCGGGTACTCACGCCGTGGGCGCGGATCGGGGGGCGGCGCTGATGTGGGAGTGGCTGACCAACCCCGACAACTGGACCAAGACGTTCGGCACGCCCGGCATCCCGCAGCGGTTGGCGGAACACCTGCAGTACACGGCCGTGGCCGTCGTCATCGCCGCGCTCATCGCGGTGCCGCTCGGCGCGTACATCGGCCACACCGGCCGCGGCGGGACGTTCGTCGTCGGCATGGTGAACGCTTTCCGCGCGCTGCCGGAACTGGGTCTGCTGATCCTGCTCGCGCTGTCCATGGGCGTGCTGCTCGCGTTCGAGGCGATGACGATCACGCTCGTCCTGATCGCTGTGCCGCCCATGCTGGCCGGGACGTACGCGGGGATCCGCAACGTCGACCAGTCCGCTGTGGACGCCGCGCGCGGAATGGGCATGCGGGAGCGGGAAGTCCTGGTCAAGGTCGAGCTGCCCAACGCGCTGCCACTGATCCTGGGCGCGCTGCGGACGGCGACCCTGCAGGTCATCGCCACGGCCAGCATCGCCGCGTTCGTGAGCCTCGGCGGCCTCGGCAGGTTCGTGGTCGACGGGCTGGCACTGCGTGAATTCGACCAGATGGCGGGCGGCGCGGTGCTCATCGCGGCGCTGGCCATCGTCGTGGAACTCGTCCTGGCGGGCGCGCAATGGCTCGTCGTCTCGCCAGGGCTGCGGGCACCCCGCAGCAGGAAACGGAAGGCAACGACGTGAGGAGATCCTCGATGAAGCGCGTACTCGCCTGTGTGGCGACCGCGGCGCTGGCCCTGACCGCGTGTGGGGGCAAGACGGACCCGCTGGCGGGCCCGTCGAGCACCGCGGCCCCCGTCGCGGCCGACACCATCACCATCGGCTCGGCCAACTTCACGGAGAGCACCCTGCTCGCCGAGATCTACGCCGCCGCGCTGGAGGGCAAGGGCGTCAAGGTCAGCAAGAAGCTCAACATCGGCAGCCGCGAGACCTACTTCAAGGGACTGCAGGACGGCTCGATCGACCTGATCCCCGAGTACACCGGCAACCTGTTGCTGCACCTCAACAAGGAAGCCAAGGAGACCGTGGACAACGAGGTCTACGGCGCGCTTGAGAAGGCCCTGCCCGACAACCTCATCGTCCTCGACAAGTCGGACGCCGAGGACAAGGACGCGGTCGTCGTCAGCAAGGAGACCGCCGAGAAACTGGGCGTCAAGTCCATCGCCGACCTCGCCGCGAAGGGCCCCGTCGTCTTCGGCGGACCCCCGGAGTTCCAGAAGCGCGCCGACGGCCTGCCCGGCCTGAAGGCCAACTACAACCTGGAGGTCTCGGAGTACAAGTCCCTCGACGTCGGCGGCCCGCTGACCGTCGACGCCCTGAAGTCGGGTGCGGTGCAGGCGGCTGACCTGTTCACCACCGACGTGGCGATCACGGCCAACGGCTTCGTGGTGCTGGAGGACCCGAACTCCAACTTCTCCGCCCAGAACGTCGTCCCGCTGATCAACAAGGCGAAGGCGTCGGACAACGTCAAGAAGGTCCTCAACGCCATCTCGGCCAAGCTCACCACCGAGATCCTGCTGGAGCTCAACGGAAAGCTCGCGGCGCCGGACAAGCCGGACCCGGCCAAGGTCGCCAAGGACTGGCTCGCCTCGGCAGGCATCTAGCCTGATCGGCAGGGCGTGTCCTTAGGGCGCGCCCTGCCTTCGGTCAGCGTCCGCTCAGCCGTCCGCTCAGTTCATCGGCCGTGCGGGTGGTCTCCGCCGCCAGATCCGGCCAGGTCTCCCCGCACGATCCATCCGCGCACAGGTGCCGGAACGTCGTGCTGATCGCCGCGATCGGGCGGCCCGTGTGGTCGAAGACCGCTGCCGCGACCGACGCGAAGCCCTCGGTCACGTACCCGTCCTCCACCGACCAGCCCTGGCGGCGCTCGGCGCCCAGCAGGGTGCGCAGCGACGGCAGGTTCCGCGGACCGCGGCCGGTGCGGTCCACGAAGCTCGCGGCCGATGGGAACAGCGCCCGCACCTGCGCCGCG
>DATLIA010000162.1:0-2797 GCA_035540215.1 Actinokineospora sp.
CGGCACGACGATCGAGTTCACCATCGCGACCGACGGAGCCGGGAAGATCCGAGCCGCGGGAACGTGGGGAACCGACGCGCACCCGGTCGACGAACCGCTGCGGGCACTGCTCACCGCGACCCCGCTCGACGGTGCCGCCGGTCGACAGCGGATCGGGCCGCGACTGATGGCGGACGTGCCGGGACAGCTGGGCGTGGTCGAACTCCCCCAGGTGCTGCCACCAGGACGGTGGAAGGTCGTCGTCGAGTCGATCACCCCGGCACTCGGCCGGGGCGAGTCCACCCTCGACGCCGGAACCGTGAGCCGCGGCTTCCCGCCCGACTTTCCCCCGCTCCCCCGCGGCGGCCTGCCCGGCTACGTCTTCCTGCCGATCTTGGGTGCCGTGTCGGCCTGCACCGCGGTGCTTGTCCGCAGGTGGTGGCGTGGACGCCGGACCTTCGCGCCGTCGGCCTTCCGGCGCGGGTAGGCGGTGTCAGGAATCAGGATTCAGCGAGATCGGGTGCACAGGAGATCGTCGGCCAAACCCAACGCGCCGCCGAGCGAGCGCAGTTCACGGTCGATCAAGGCCAACCCCGAGTCGATCGCGTCGTCCGCGACCAAGGCCAGGCAGGCTTCGGCGGCGTCGAGTTCGCCCGCGCGGGCCTGACAGTCGGCCAGGCGCAGGACCAGCAGCAGCCTGCTCGGATGCATGTGGCTGGGCAGGCTCGCCAACGCTGCGCGCGCGCAGTCCGCCCCGCGGCGCGCGGCGGCGCGGTCGTCGTTCCGGGCGGCGAGATCCCGCAGTCCGCCCGCGAGGTAGGCGTTGACGAACGCGTCTCCCTCAGCGCCGACCAGCCATGGCGCCTCGACGCGGTCCCGCTCGGTGAAACGGGCGGTCGCGCCCCGCGCACCCGCGCAGTGCCGTTCGAAACCCGCCCGGTCGCCGCGCTGGGCGGCGGTTCTGGCCGCGTGGAGCCGCCCGTGCGCGATCGTCCACGGCCGCGAGCGGTCTACGGCTCTTGCCGCCTCGGCGTACTTCGCGCCGGAGTCCAGGTCGTCCTCCATCTGGGCGACCACGCTCATGGAGGCCATGATGTCGCACAGGGCCACGGTGTTGCCCGCGCCCTCGGCCCAGCGGGCGCCGCGGTGCAGCCAGGCCATGGCGGCGCCACGCTGGCCGAGGTTGATCCGCAACCGTCCGACCAGGGCGCCGAAGTTCGCCGCGATGTGCAGCAGGGCGGCCCGTTCCGCCGACCGTCTGGACTGGCCGATGTGGACGACCACCCCGTGGATGGTGTGTTCGACCTGCGCCACCAGTGCGGGCGTGGTGACCAGTTCGACGCTCGCCCTGCGGTAGCAGGCGAGTCTGCCCAGGTAGGCGTGCACCGTGAGCCGTTCGGGGTCGACCGCCGCCGCCAGGCACGCCTCGGCGCAGTCGCGGTCGGTGTGCAGCGGACACTGGGTCGCGTAGCGCAGGCCGCCACCCGCGCTGGTCCATGACGGCACGACCAGGACGAGCGGGTCGACCGAGTCCAGCGAGTTCCCCGGAAGCGGGACCGACTCGGTGTCGGCCAGGTCGGACTCGGTGGCCTTCGCCGCCGCGGGACCCAGGAACCGCAGGTCGTGCGGGGCGCCGCGTTCGGTCAGCGCGGCGACGGCGAGATCGGTGAGTTCTCCCCCCGCGCTCAGTACCTCGTCGGCCTGGGCGGCCATGGCGAGCGACACCACGCGCTGCCCGCGTTCGACTCTGCAGATCAAGGTGTTGTCATAGCGGAGACGGGTGGCGAGCTGGATCTGCGTGAGACCCGCCCGCTCGCGCCAATAGCGCAGGCGCTCGCCGAAACGCACCTTCGCCTGTTCGGACGGCGGAACCACGGATGTCAAGCCAATCACCTCTTGACGCAGGGGATCAAGAACGCGACGACCGGGGTGGCGGGACGGGGGTCGCTCAGGGCAGGTGACCCCGCGTCCCGCCACCTTGGTCAGGCGGTGCCGAGTGTGGTGATCTCGGCGGCCGATGTCCATGGGCCGCCGTTGACCTCGGACAGGGCCCGCAGTCGCACGTAGCGGCCGGTCTTGGCGGTGAAGGCCAGCGCCTTCTCCGTGCCGCTGTTGGCGAAGGCGCCGGTCGCCACCGGGGTACCCCAGCTCGTGGTGCTGTCACTGACATACACCTCGTACTGGCCGATGCGGCCGTTGGCGCCGCCGTCCTGCCTTGGCAGGTACCGCAGACCGTCGACCTTGTACGCGCCGCCGAGGTCGATCCGGATCTCGTGCGGCAGCGGGGTGTCCGGATTGACCTGCGACCACGCCGTGTGCCACATCGTCGACGAGCTGCCGTCGATCGCGGCCGACGCCGGGTTCCCCGGCTCCTGGCTGTCCACATAGACCACCGACTGGCCCGCCTTGGGGATGACGTTGCCGCCACCCGTCCCCGGGATCGGCACCGCGGTCGGCAGGGCGACCCCGGACGCGGTGACGGTGAACGCGGATCCAGTCGGAACGACCCCGGTCTTGACGTAGAGCACGCCGCCGCGGTCGGCCGGGTCGTGGAACCAGCCGGTGGCCGCCGCGTTGTAGGCCGCCTTGGTCGTGTGCTGTGGCAGCGTGGTCGAGCCATTCGTGACCGTTGTGGGCGCGCCCGCGACGTGCACGTTCAGCTCGTAGCCGCGGTTGGCCAGCTTGCCGGTGAAGGAGCCGTTGCTGGCGCCCACGTTGATCGTGACGTTGCCCGAACCCGACGCGGGCGCGCCCACAACGGTCACGAATGGCTCGACCACGCTGCCACAGCACACGACCAAGGCGGCCTACAACGCGG
>DATLIA010000163.1:0-15465 GCA_035540215.1 Actinokineospora sp.
CCGGCATCGTCACGCCGGCGCAGGACCGCCTCTACCTCGCCGCGTTCGACGTCACGACCACGTCCCGCGACGAGCTCGTCGCGCTCCTGCGCCGGTGGACGACCATCGCGGCCCGGCTCACGCAGGGTCTGTCCGCCGGGCCGTACGGTCCCGCGTCCGGGCCGTACGACGCCCCGCCCGACGACACCGGCGAGGCCGCGGACCTGCCGCCCGCGGGCCTGACGATCACGTTCGGCTTCGGCCGGTCCCTCTTCGTCGGCACGCCGGGCCCCGACGGGACACCCGGCACCGACCGGTTCGGGCTGACCGACCGGCTCCCCGGAGCGCTGGTCGACCTGCCGCACTTCGCGGCCGACAACCTCGACCCCGCCCGCAGCGACGGCGACCTCGTCGTGCAGGCCTGCGCCGACGACCCGCAGGTGGCCGTGCACGCCATCCGCAACCTGTCCCGGGCCGCGTTCGGCGCGGCGACGATCCGCTGGACCCAGCTCGGGTACGGCCGGACCTCGTCGACGAGCACGAGCCAGCGCACGCCGCGCAACCTGTTCGGGTTCAAGGACGGCACGCGCAACATCAAGGCCGAGGAGCCCGACCAGCTGGCCCAGCACGTGTGGGTCACCGACGGTCCACAGTGGATGAAGGGCGGCACCTACCTGGTGGCCCGCCGGATCCGCATGCACATCGAGATCTGGGACCGCACGCCACTGGCCGAGCAGGAGACCATCGTCGGCCGCGCCAAGGGTACCGGCGCGCCGTTGGGGCAGCTCGACGAGTTCGACCCGGTCGACCCGCACGTCAAGGGGTCGGACGGGGAACCGCTGATCCTGCCCGAGTCCCATGTCCGCCTCGCGTCGGCCGAGAACCTCAACGGCGCCAAGATCCTGCGCCGCGGCTACAACTTCACCGACGGTTCGGACGGGTTCGGACACCTCGACGCGGGCCTGTTCTTCATTTGTTTCAACCGGGACTCCCGCACGCAGTTCATCCCGATGCAGACAGCGCTGTCGACGCAGGACCAGATGATGGAGTACTTGGAACACACCGGCTCCGGCCACTTCGCCGTCCCGCCGGGTGTCCGCCCCGGCGGCTACTGGGGCGAGTCGCTGTTCGGCTGATCTCGACAGGACGGGGCCCGGCCGAATCCGGTTCGGTTCGGACCGCGCCGCGTCCCCGTCTGTCGAATCCGATTTGGTGACCGGTCCACAGCGGCCGTCGGCAGGGGATCCTCGGCGCACCCCCTGACCTGAGGAGTGCCGATGAGCCGCCTGGCCACTCTCGCCGTGCACGCGGGCCGCGATGATCTCGCGGGCCTCGGCGTGCACGTGCCCCCGATCGACCTCTCGACCACCAACCCGGTGCCCAGCGTCGAGTCCGGTGGTGCCGCCTACGAGGCGCTCGCCACCGGAGGGCTCCCGCCCGCCGAGGGTGGCCTGATCTACCAGCGGCTCTGGAACCCGACCGTCGCGCGGTTCGAGGACGCGCTGGCCGTCCTGGAGCGGGCCGAGCAGGCCGTGGCGTTCGGGTCCGGCATGGCGGCGCTCACCGCCTGTCTCATCGCGACGGTGAACGCGGGCAAGCCGCACATCGTCGCCGTCCGCCCTCTCTATGGCGGTTCGGACCACCTGCTGGCCACGGGGATGCTCGGCACCGAGGTCAGCTGGGTGGAGCCCGACGGCGTCGCGGGCGCCATCAGGGACACGACCGGGCTGGTGATCGTGGAGACCCCCGCGAACCCGACCCTCGACCTGCTCGACCTGCGCGCGGTCACCGCCGCGGCGGGCGACGTGCCGGTGCTGGTGGACAACACGTTCGCCACGCCGGTGCTGCAGCGTCCGGTGGAGCACGGGGCGACCCTCGTGCTGCACTCGGCGACGAAGTACCTCGGTGGGCACGGCGACGTCATCGGCGGTGTCGTGGCCGCGAACGAGGAGTGGGCGACCCGGCTGCGCGGGGTGCGGGCGATCACCGGCGGCCTGATGCACCCGCTGGCGGCGTACCTGCTGCACCGCGGCCTGCAGACGCTGCCGGTGCGGGTACAGCAGCAGCAGGCCAACGCGATCGCGCTCGCGGAATGGCTGGCCGGGCAGCAGCATGTCGAGCGGGTGTACTTCCCGTCCGGCGAGCTGGTCGGCAGGCAGATGTCCGGGCCGGGCGCCATGGTCGCCTTCGCCGTGGCCGGTGGGTACGCCGCCGCCGCGCGCACGGTCGAGGCGGTGCGGCTGATCACCCACGCGGTGTCGCTCGGCGGGGTCGACTCGCTGATCCAGCATCCGGCGTCGCTGACCCACCGGCCGGTGGCCGCGCACGCCAAGCCGGATGCCGCTGTCGTGCGGATGTCGGTCGGGCTGGAGCACGTCGACGACCTGATCGCCGATCTGGAGTACGCGCT
Source organism: Actinokineospora sp. (assembly GCA_035540215.1). GTDB lineage: Bacteria > Actinomycetota > Actinomycetes > Mycobacteriales > Pseudonocardiaceae > Actinokineospora. The sequence continues at coordinate 2,390 of DATLIA010000163.1, forward strand.
CAAAGAGGCACACCGCTGACCGGAAAGTACAGTCGGCCGATGGGTGATCTCGACGCGGTGGACATCGCGATCCTGCGCGAGCTGCAGCAGGACGCTCGGCTGCAGAACAAGGAGCTGGCCTCGATAGTCGGGGTCGCGCCGTCCACCGCGCTGGAGCGGGTGCGCTCGCTGCGCCGCCGCGGGGTCCTCACAGGGTTCCACGCGACTGTGAACCTGGCCGCGCTTGGCAGGCCGATCAGCGCGCTGCTGTCGGTGCGGGTCCGCCCGCACCGCCAGCAGATCGTCGCCGCGTTCAAGGCCTTCGTACTCGACCAGCCGGAGACGGTGTCGTTGCTGCACGTCGCGGGGCCTGACGACTACCTCGTGCAGGTCGCCGTGCCGGACACCACACACCTGCAGCAGCTGCTCATCACCCGGCTGCTCAGCCGCCCCGAGGTCGTGTCGGTCAACACCATGTTGGTCTTCGAGGCGATAGGCCAACCGGTGCAAGGGCCGATCGGGTAAATGCTGTCACTCACATGGGTGATGGCCAACTGTGAATGACGCATTGGTGTCAATGGCGTGTATGGGTAGCTTGACGCCATCTGACTGCGGTAAACAGGGCGAGACGAACACACCGTGTCATCGCTCGGGGGCACTCTGCGGCGGCGGCACCGGCCATTCGGGTGATGACGATGAGCCAACCCTGCAAAGAGTCACAACCGTCCGAGTGGAGCGAGATAGACGAGCTCCTGCGCGCGGTCGTGGCTGACGGCTTCACCGTGTACCTCTGCGGCGGCCCGGACGTTCCGGAAGCCATCGTGGCGACCTACGCGTGGGAGAGCCACGTCGACTACGTGGTGATCAAGGACGCGCACGAGGTGACCGCCGCGCGCTCGCGGCACAGCAGAGACTGGGACGTCTTCACCCCCGACTCGGTCGTCTGGTCCTACCACGGCCATGCCCGGTGGGCGTTGCGCGCGATCCTCGACCTGCTCCCGCCGGACCACCCGCAGGCGCCCGACGACGAGTATCCGGCGCCGGAGAGCCTCAAGGTCGACGAGGTCCATTTACGCCGGGTCTCGGTCCGCACACCGCGCCCCGGCCTGGTCGCGCGGCGCGCGACGCGGCTGCGCACGGCGACGTGGGGCTGCCGTCTCGCCTGAGGGCGGTCACAGGTTTCCGGTGGCACCATCGTGGGATGAGACGCCTTCTTCTGGCCTTGGGACTGGCACTCGCGGCGGTCGCGTGGGTCGTTCGCGACATCCCGACCGCGCTGGGCGGCAAGGCGCGCGGTGACCGCGTCGAGCGGTCCCCGCAGTTCCGCGACGGCAAGTTCCACAACCGCGCCCACACCTCGCAGATCGTCCCCGACGAGGGTCGCGACATGATCCGCGAGCTGTTCTTCGGCGGCCAGCGCCGCACGCCCGCCGGTCCGATCCCGCTGGTCACCCCGGCCGCGCCGACCGACGACGGCCTCTTCCTGACCTGGTACGGCCACGGCACCACCCTGGTCGAGATCGACGGCGCGCGCGTGCTGTTCGACCCGGTGTGGAGCGAGCGCGTGTCGCCGTCGCGCCTGGTCGGGCCGCGCAGGCTGCACCCGGTGCCGCAGCCGCTCTCCGAGGTCCCCGATGTCGACGCGATCGTCATCTCGCACGACCACTACGACCACCTCGACCTGGAAACCGTGCGCGCGCTGGTCGAGACGAGGACCGCGCCGTTCGTGGTGCCGCTCGGCGTCGGCGCGCACCTGGAACGCTGGAAGGTCCCCGCCGACCGGATCATCGAGCTGGACTGGGAGGAGAGCGTGGAGATCGCGGGCATTCGGCTGACCGCGACCGCCGCCCAGCACTTCTCCGGCCGCGCGTTCACCCGCGACGACACGCTGTGGGCGTCCTGGGTGGTGGCGGGCCCGGCGCGCCGGGTGTTCTACACCGGCGACTCCGGCTACTTCGACGGCTACGCCGAGATCGGCGAACTGCACGGCCCGTTCGACGCGTCCCTGGTCCAGGTCGGCGCCTACGCGCCGGGCTGGCCCGACATCCACATGACCCCGGAGGAGGGCGTCGCCGCGCACGTCGACCTCAACGGCGGGCTGATGATCCCCGTGCACTGGGCCACGTTCAAGCTCGCGCTGCACGCCTGGACCGAACCGGCCGACCGGGTGTGGGCCGAGTCCAAGGCGCGCGATGTGGCGCTGGCGATCCCGCGCCCGGGTGAGCGGATCGACGTGGACAACCCGCCGCCGGTCGACCCGTGGTGGCAGACCCTGGCCTAGGGTGCGGAGGTGCTCACCTTTCGCCCGGCGACCCTCGCTGACGTGCCCGTTCTGGTCCCCTTGATCGAGTCCGCGTACCGCGGCGACTCAAGCCGTGTCGGCTGGACGACCGAGGCGGACCTGCTGCAGGGGCAGCGCACCGACCCCGACGGCGTCGCCCACGTCATCACCACGCCGAAGAACGCGCTGCTGACGGCCTGGCAGGACGGCGAACTGGTCGCGTGCTGCCATGTGGCCGACCAGGACGGGTCCGGCTACTTCGGGATGTTCTCCGTCGTGCCCGGCCTTCAGGGCGCTGGGATCGGTCGGACCGTGCTGGCCGAGGCGGAGCGGTTCGCCCGCGACGAGTGGGGCCTGGCCGAGATGCGGATGAAGGTGATCAGCGCCCGCGAGGACTTGATCGCCTGGTACGTCCGGCGCGGCTACCGGCGGACCGGCGAGCTGACCCCGTTCCCCTACGGCGACGAGCGCTTCGGCCTGCCGCTGCGCGACGACCTCGCCTTCGAGCTGCTCGTGAAGCCGCTCACGTGATCCGTCACGCGATCGGTTGACGGTCCGCGCGTCCGGCGGGTCTGCTGTGGGAGTGACCCGATCCGAGTTTCGCCAGGCCCGATTCGTCGTCCCGCCGAACGCCGCCGACATCCTGCTGGTCAGGCACGGCGAGTCCGCGCCCGCGATCCCCGGTCAGCGGTTCGACCTGATGGACGGCCAGGGTGACCCGCCGCTCGCGCCGGAGGGCCGGGAGCAGGCCGAACTGATCGGCGCCCGGCTGCGCGACGCGCGGATCGACGCCGTCTACGTCACGAGCCTGCGCCGCACCGCGGAGACCGCCGCGCCGCTGGTCGCCGCGCTGGGGATCGAGCCGATCGTCGAGCGCGACTTGCGTGAGGTGCACATCGGCGAGTGGGAAGGCGGGATACACCGGCAGAAGATCGCCGCGAACGATCCGGTCGTGCTGCGGATGCGCGCCGAGCAGCGGTGGGACGTGATCCCGGGGGCCGAGCCCGCCGGCGCGTTCGACAAGCGGGTGCGGGCCGGGATCGAGCGGGTCGCGGCCGCGCATCCGGGACAGCGGGTCGCGGTGTTCACCCACGGCGGCGTCATCGGCGCGGTCATCGCGGCGGCGGCCAAGTCGGCGCCGTTCGCGTTCATCGGCGCCGACAACGGGTCGATCTCGCGGATCGTGGTGGACGGGCTGGTTTGGCACGTGCGCGGGTTCAATGACACAGCTCACCTCCGCGACGAGGACGACCTGCCCTAAGGTGGGGCGATGGCATACCGTCAGGTTTCGGATACCCGGATTATCTCCGCGCCCGCCACGGAGATCTTCGAGCTGCTCGCCGACCCGGACAAGCACCCGCTCATCGACGGCTCCGGCACGGTCAAGGCCTCCCGCGCCAAGGGGCGGCGTCGGCTCGCGCTCGGTGACAAGTTCGGCATGGACATGCACATGGGCCTGCCGTACAAGATCCTCAACACCGTGGTCGAGTTCGAGGAGAACCGGCTCATCGCGTGGCGCCACTTCTACGGCCACCGCTGGCGCTGGCAGCTCGCCGACCTCGGCGACGGGCGCACCGAGGTCACCGAGACCTTCGACTGGTCGACCGCGCGCATCGGCCTGCTGCTCGAACTGGTCAAATTCCCCGGCAAGAACCTCAAGGGGATCCGCGCCACGCTCGACCGGCTGGAGCAGCGCTACGCCTGAGTTGTCAAGCGGGTGGCGTGTCCCGGTGCGACCATCAAGGGATGACGTATCCAGAGCATGACCCGCGCAGACCCCTGCCCGTCGAGGAACAGGTCGTTCGCAGGCCGCTCCCCGGCGAGGAAGAGGTCGTCCACGAGCGCGTCGAGGACACAGCCGCGTCGCGCAGCCGGACCATCAGCATGGCCTGCGGTCTTATCAACTTCCTCTGTGGACTCTTCGCTGTCGTCCTGGCGATCAAGATCGTCCTGACGCTGGCCGACGCCAACCCGGCGAACGGGTTCGCGTCCTTTGTGGATGGCTTCGCCGACACGGTGTCGCTCGGCTTCGACGGCCTGTTCACCCCGGCGTCGGCCAAGTTGGCCGTGCTCTTCAACTATGGCGCGGCGGCCATCGTGTGGCTGCTGATCGGCGCCGCGCTCACCTATCTGATCCGTCGGTTCGCGCAGCCGGGGGCGCACCGCCAGGTCCGCTACCGGCGCACGGTGGAATGACCTGAGGAGAACGAGATGTCTCTGAGCGACGACGACATCCGCGGCGGCGGCTCGGATTCCCACGGCTTGGCCGACGGCGGGGCGAGCGGACAGCCGGGCGGCCACGACGGTGGTGCCGATGGCGGCGCCGACGGCGGTGCCGGCCACGACGGCGGTGCTGACGGCGGCGCCGATGGTGGTGCCGGGCACGACGGTGGTGCCGATGGCGGTGCGGCTGGTTCGGACGGTGGCGCTGACGGCGGTGCCGACGGTGGCGCGGGCGGCGGAAGCGCTGATGGCGGTGCCGGCCACGATGGTGGCGCGGACGGCGGTGCCGATGGCGGTGCGGGCCACGACGGCGGTGCTGACGGCGGCGCGGCTGGTTCCGACGGTGGCGCGGACGGTGGTGCCGATGGCGGTGCGGGCGGCGGGTTCTCCGAGCGGTGAGCGCACCGTTCGCGGCCGGGCGGTCGCCAGACCGTCCGGCCCTGCGTCGCTGCGTCGCCGGTGAGCCCGCCGACTTCGCCGCGGCGCACTGGGGCCGCGGTCCGGTGCTCAGCAAGGCCGTCGACCTCCCCAAACCCTTCGACGACCTGCTGACCCTCGCCGCCGTCGACGAACTGCTCTCCCGACGCGGCTTGCGTACGCCGTTCCTTCGCGTCGCGCGTGACGGCGGCGTCCTCGGGTCCGACCTGTTCACCAGCGGTGGCGGCGTCGGCGCGGAGATCGCCGACCAGGTCGCCGATGACAAGGTCACCCGGCTGTTCGATGACGGCTGCACCCTGGTCCTGCAGGCCCTGCACCGGCTGTGGCCGCCGCTGATCGACTTCGGCACCCAGCTCGGCGTCGATCTGGGCCACCCGGTGCAGGTCAACGCCTACATCACCCCGCCTTCCTCGCGCGGCTTCTCGGCGCACTACGACGTGCACGACGTCTTCGTCCTGCAGGTCGACGGGTGCAAGCGCTGGCTGGTCCATGCCCCCGTCCACCCCGACCCGCTGCGCGATCAGCCGTGGGAGCGGCGCCGGGCCGCCGTCGAGGCGCGGGCCGCCGAGGAACCGCTGATCGACACCGTCCTCGAACCAGGCGACGCGCTCTACCTGCCGCGCGGGTACCTGCACTCCGCGACCGCGTTGGGCGGTGTCTCCGCGCACCTCACCGTCGGGGTCCACGTACTGACCCGCCACACCATCGCCGAGACGCTGCTGCAGCTCGCCGGTGACCTTCCCGAGCTGCGCGCGACCCTCCCGCTGGGCATCGACGCCGCCGACCCCGACCAGTTAGCGCCCTATGTGGCCGAGGTGTTGGCGGCGCTGGGCGGGTTGGCGGTCGATCCGGCGGACGTGGCTCAACGGCTGCGGCGGCGGGTCTGGTCGGGTGCCCGGCCGGGGCCGGTCGGGCCGCTCGCCCAGGTCGCCGCGGCGCGCGCCGTGGCTGAGGGGACGCGGGTTCGGGTTCGGCATGGCTTGCGGTTCCGATTGTCCACACGGGATGATCGAGTGCTGCTCGACGTCCCCGGCGACCAGCTTTCCCTGCCGGACACGACAGCCGACGCGCTCGCCGAGTTGCTCAGCGGCGAGCCGTGCGTGGTCGGGGAGATCGGCGGCCTACCCGTGGCCGATCAGGTCGTCCTGGTGCGCAGGCTGCTCCGGGAGGCGATCCTGGTCCCCGTCGGTGATCCGGTGTGACCCGCGAGCGCTGCTCGGACGGCTGCCTCCGCCGTGGTGACCCCCTCGACGCCAGCGCGCCGCCCGTGCGGCGGTGGGTGCTCATCGAGCAGCCGGGCCCATGGGGCGCGGACGCGCTGTGGGAGTCGGGCCTGCCCAGGTCGGTCGCCGGGGCCGTCGCCGCGCAGGCCGCCGAGTTCGGCGCGCGGGTGCTGCTGATCCGCCGCCCCGGCCGCTCCCTGCCCGGTCCGCGTCAGTGCGCGGTCGCCGACGCGCGCGCGGAACGCCTGTGGTGGAACGACTTCAACGACCCGGAGGAGTTGCGCGACCTGAGTCTGGGCGCACCGAAAGGTGAACCGACGAGTGAGCCCGCGTTCCTAGTGTGCGCCCACGGCAAACACGACACCTGTTGCGCTGTCCGCGGCAGGCCGGTCGCCGCCGCGCTGGCGGCGGCGCGCAACGGCCAGGTGTGGGAGTGCTCCCATGTCGGCGGTGACCGGTTCGCCGCCAACTTGCTCGCGCTGCCGCACGGTGTCTACTTCGGACAGGTCCCGGCGAACCAGGCCGAGATGGTCGCCGCCGACTTCGAGGCGGGCCTGCTGACGCTGCCCTACCTGCGTGGCCGGTCCACAGTGTCCGCTCCCGTCCAGGCCGCGCAACGCTTCGCGCGCGAGCGCACTGGCGATCGGCGTATCTCGTCATTCGCCCTGGTCGCGGTCCGGCGGGTGGCACACGAGGTCTGGGAGGTCGAACTCGCCGATGTGGGCTGCCTGCGGGTGCGCGCCGTCTTCACCCGGTCTGACACCCCGCTGACCTGCTCGGCGTCTGTCCCGGCCGCGATCAGGCACTTCGAGCTGCTGACAGACTGATCGCCGTGTCGCACATCGTCGTGTTCACCACCACATCGTCCGCCGACGAGGCCGCCGCCATCGGTCGTGGCCTGGTCGAGGCCCGGCTTGCCGCGTGCGTCCAGGTCATCGGCCCCATCCGCAGCCTTTATCACTGGGACGGGCAGGTCCAGGACGATCAAGAGTGGCAGTTGCAGGTGAAGACCGCCGCCGACCGCCTCGACGCCGTGACCGAGTACATCCAGCGCGAACACACCTACGACGAACCCGAGGTGATCGCGCTGCCGGTCGTCGGCGGCAGCGCGGGCTACCTGGGCTGGGTCACCGGGCGAACGCGCTGATCAGGGCCTCGCAGCTGCGCGCGACGACGGCCGCCGCCCGGCGTTCGCGGTCGGCGAGGCGGGGATCCTCGGCGTGGCCGCGCCAGCGCAGCAGCGTGTCGTAGGCGTCGCCGGACATCGACATGCGTGTGGCGGGATCGGTGCCGTGGCCGCCGATGAGGCACACCGCCTCCTCGGCGGCCTCGCCGAAGGTCACCCGGCCGGTGCGCAGCGCGGCGAGCAGCCGCAGTTCGCGGAAGTCGTGCGCGCCCGCCAGCACCCGCTCCAGGTCCGCCGCGATCGAGGCGGCCTCCGGGCGGGGTTCCATGCGCAGCACCATGTCCAGCGCCATCAGCGCCGACCGCGCGCGCAGTACCGGGGCCCGGTCGACGAAGTTCGCGCCGATCGACGTGCGCAGGTCGAGGATGCCGCTGGCCCGGACGAGTTCCGCCGCGAGGCTCTCCTGGTCGCGATAACCTCTGCGGGACAACGTGATCGCCATCCGCACGCCGAACATTCCCAGTCGGGCCACCAGTTCCGCGCGCACGGCCGGGGCGATCCGGCCGCCGGGCGCGGTGAACCGGTCGACCGACAGCAGCGTCGCCTCCGCCTCGTCCCTCGGCGCCTGGCCGAGCAGGTCCAGTACGGCGAACTCCTCGCCGGTCATGGTGGACGCGCCGACGGCGAGCAGGCCCGCGACCGCGATAACGTCCTGGCACAGGCCGCTCGACTCGGCGGACTTGGCGTGCCGCCTGGCCACCTGCCGTGCCGAGATCAGCGCGTCGATCCGGCCGCCGCCGAGTTCGTCGGCCCGCGACAGCACGACGATCGTCGCCACCGGGGTGGCGCGGGCGATCGGGTGGTCGGGGCGCAGCGCGGGCGGCTCCGAACCCGGGCGCGTGGTCAGGACCAGGGTGGCGTCGGCGTCGGTGGTGCCCGCGTCGATCAGCTCGACCGCGCCCGGCCAGTCGACCACCAGCCGGTCGACCCCCACGCGGTCGCCCAGGATCGCGCCGAGCAGTGTGGTGCGCCCGGCGCCGGGGTCTCCGACGACGGCTAGGCGAAGCGGTCCGTGCAGGTGGTCGAAGTGGGTGCGCAGGAAACCGTTGGCGCGCGGGCTGTCGCGGTAGACGCCCAGCGCCCGGTCGAGCAGTTCCCCGGCCGCGTCGGGCAGTGTGGTTCGGTCAACTATCACGCGGTGAGGCCTCTCGGCACATGCAGTGCGTCGATCCGGCCGCGGATCGCCACCAGCTGCTCCAGCCCGCGCCGGACCTCGGCGACCCGGCCGCTGCGCTGAGCCGCGACGGCGTCGAGGTCGCGCTTGATCTCCCTGGCCGACTCGGTCGCCGCCGCCCGCAGCTCCTGGGCGACCTCGGCGAACCGGTCCCGCAGCGCGCGGTGGATGACCCGCATCGCGTCCTTGGTCTCCTTGCCGTAGGACAGGAAGAAGTCGTCGACATGGCGCTGCGCCACCGTCTTGGCCACCGCCTGACGCCGCTTGAGCCGCGCGCCGCGCTCCTCGAACACGCTGCGCGCGCCGAAGGCCGCGCCCGCGCCGAGGGAGATCGGGTTGATCAGCGGCAGCCCCGCCAGCGTGGTTGCCAGACCGGACATCAGCAGACCGCTGTAGGACCCGCGCAGGCCGACGAACATCTTCTGCACCGGGGTGAACTTCTCGATGTTCGGCTTGCGCAGGTTCGACGCGTGCTCGGCCGTCAGGTCACGCAGCAGGGCGGCGGGCAGGTCTTGGGCGTCGGGGACGACGGACCGCGCGATCCGGGCGGCGATCCACTCGAAGCGCTCCAGCAGCCAGTCGGAGTTCACCTCGGCGACCTCGGTCAGCGCCGCGCGCATCCAGTCCTCGAACTCCTCCCACACCTTGGCCGGGTCGGCGACCTCGAAGTAGTCGTCGACCTCACGCAGGATCCGGCGGGTGCGGTCCCGCAGGTCGTACTCCACATCGGACATGAGGTCGGCCACGTCGTCGCTGAGCTGGGTCTGCCAGCGGGCGGCCTCGCGCTGCAGCAGCTCGACCTTGCGGCCCGCGGCGTGCCAGTCGGCGAGCGCGGCGGTGTCGGTGGCGGCGGCGACCGCGTCGAACTCGGCGCGCAGCGGCTCGATGAGCTGCTCGATGGCGAGTTTGCTGGTCGCGGCGGCGGCCTTCGTGGTGACCGACGCCGGATCGGCCAGTACGTGCTGCCGCAGGTGGGTGATCAGGTCGGTGAACCCGGATTCCGCGTTGAGCCCGTGGTCCTCGGTGCGGGCCGCGGCCAGGCGCAGCGCCGATGACACCGGCACGACGGTCGTGGGCAGTCCGGCCTCGGCCAGCGCGCGCCGGTCGGCCTCGGCGACCTGCCGCCAACCGGGCACCATGTCGGTCTTGGTGACCACGACCAGAACGGTCGGGCACAGCCGGTGGATCTGGCTCAGCAGGTCCAGTTCCAGCGCGGTCAACACGGCGGTGGCGTCGGAGACCAGCAGCACCGCGTCCGCCTCGGCCAGCACCGACATCGCGCGGCCGGTGCGGGCGTCGCGGGCGTCGCCGACGGCGGGCGCGTCGATGAGCACCAGCCCGGCGCCCAGCAGCGTGCGGGGCAGACCGATCTCGCAGTGCTGGACATCGTCGCGGACGAGCGCGAGCCGGTTGGCGTGGGCGCTGACCGACTCGACCGGTGCGGCGGCGCGTTCGACCGCCCCGCCGAGCGCGGGTCTGGCCTGCCCGGTGACCACGGCCGCGGTCGGCGCGTCGGCGTGCCGGACGACGGCGGGCACGACGGTCGTGACGTCGTCGCCGACAGCGCAGACAGGCGCGTTGATCAGGGCGTTGACGAGTTGGCTCTTGCCCTGTCCCGGCCCGCCGAACACCACCACGCGTCTGCTCGGCTCCAGGAGTCGAGCCCGGCGCAGCAGCAGTCTCTCGGCCAGATCGGACCGGTCATGCGCGGCGCACGCGCGGATGGTGTCGTCCATGATCCCGAGCCAGGGCGGTGCCATCACCCGGTCGAGTGTGCCGTGTCGGGTCATGACAGTGAAGAAGGCGGGGTCCGTTGTGACCAGGACCCCGCCTTCACCGCCACTCGTCGTCTACTAGAGACCGAGGCCGTCGGTCAGGCCGCCCACATCGGGCAGGCCGTGCTCGCCGGTCAGGCCGCCGAGCGGGTTGTCGTCGACCAGGCCGCCGACGCCGCCGGGCAGCGCGCCCAGGTCGAGCGGGTTGGCGACCGGCAGGTCGGGCAGCTCGGGCAGGTCGATCGGCAGGCCGCCGGGCAGGTCGACCGGGAGGTCGATCGGCAGGTCGCCGGGGAGGTCGGTGGGCAGGTCGACCGGCAGGTCGGTGGGGACCTCCGGCAGGGCGGGCAGCGCGGGCACGGCCGGGACGGCGGGCAGGTCGGCGATCTGGTCGGCGACGGTGCCGGATCCGGTCTCGATGTGCTCGGCGATGTCCGCGCCGGTCCCGGTGAGGAACCCGCCGAGGTCGGCGGTGCCGGTCTCGACCTGGTGGGCCATCAGGCTGCCGCCCTCGGCGACGTAGTTGGCCACGGTGGTCCCCGCGGTGATGTCGCCCGCGCGGAGCAGGTCGCCGTCGAGCAGGTCGGCCGCGTCGAGGCCGCCCAGCGCCGGGGCGGACAGCTCGGGCAGGGCCAGCGACGGGGCCGCGAGGTCGGGCAGGGCCAGGGAGCCGTCGAAGGCGCCGTCGGCCGAGAACGCGACGCCGGACGTGCCTGCGCTGAGCTCGCCGTCGAAGAAGTCGGTGCCGACCGCGCCCGCGAAGCCGTCGGTGCCCACGTTGGCCGCCGCGGTGCCGGTCGAGTCGCTCGCGAAGACGGCCTCGACGCCGTCGAGGCCCGCGGTGACGCCGCCGTTGCCGTTGAACACGTCGCTCTCCACGCCGAAGACGCCGGTGCCGCCATCGGTGCCGATGGTCGAGCCGCCGCCGAGCGCGCCGAGGTCGGTCGCGGCACCGAAGGCGCTGGTCAGGCCCTCGGTCGTGGCCGCGAGCGAGCCGGAGCCGGTGAGCTGGTCGGCGTCGAGGCCCAGGTCGCCCGTGACTCCGCCGAGGCCACCCTCCACCGCGCCGGTGACCGCGCCGAGCGCGGAGTCGGCGGTGGCGTGGCTGGCGATGCCGTCCAGGCCGAGGCTGTACTCGCCCGCGCCGGTGCCCAGCGCGGTCTCCAGCACGCTCTGGCCGCTGGTGCCCGCGAGGCCGCCGTCGAAGACGGTGGAGAAGGCCGCGTTCTCGGTCTCGCCGACGAACGTGCCGGAGACCTCCGCGACGGTGGCGGTGATCCCGCCCGCGAAGTCGCCGCCGAAGCCGGCGCCGGTCAGACCGCCGGTGAGGCCACCGTTCGTGTCGTCCACGCACTGGCCGGCGTGGCCCTGGGCAGCGTCGGCGACGGCGGTGAGCTGCTCGACGACCGTCCCGGCGGTGGCGGGCACGGCCAGGTCGACCGGGGCGTAGTCGGCGACCAGCGGGATGACGTCCTGGACGTCCTGGGCGGTGATGTCACCGAGGCCCGCGCCCGCCAGGGCGGCGGTGGGGTCCTCGGCGAAGTCGGCGCGCGCGGACTCGTCGGTCAGCAGGGTCAGCACGAAGTCGTGCAGGGTCTGCTCGGTGGCACCTGAGTTCGGCTGGTCCTGGATGGCGGTCAACGCACGTCTCCAATTTCGGGGGGATTCGGGGGGATTCGGGGAGGCTCGGAAAGCGACGACCCCAGTTCCGGGGGCATCGGTCCGGGTGTCGTGATCAATCTATGGAGCGGCCACCCCCGGCACATCGGGGATTACTCCGAGTCGCCCAAGTCACACGAATGGGTGAAGTGAATAGGTCTCATTAGGGGGTTAGGGGGTAATCAGGCGCCTACCCGGGGTTGCCGTGCGCGATCAGGCGCCTGGTACGAACAGAGGCCTACCTACGGCCATAGTCAGGAGTCCGGGATGCCCTATGTGCTCGGCATCGACGTCGGCCGCACGCGCGGCACGGCTGCGGTGTGCAGGCGCGCGGGCACCGCGTACGACCCGGCGGAAGTGGTCCCGATCGACCATGGCGCCGTATGGGCGCCCGCCATGCTGGCGATCTCGGACAGTGGAGAAGTGCTGCTCGGACAGGCCGCGCGGGCCTGGGCCGCGGTCGAGCCGCGGCGGGTGGCGCGCGAGTTCCTGCCCCGCGTCGGTGACGGTGTCCCGGTGCTGCTCGGCGGCGAGCTCTACCCGGCGGAGACGCTGGCCGCCGCCGTGGTCACCTGGATCGCCGACACCGTCGCCGCCCGCGAGGGCGAGCCAGCCGAGCGCATCGCCGTCACCCACCCACCCGATTGGGGGTCCTACCGACGTGGCCTGTTCCGCGGCGCCCTGCACGCGGCGGGGATGCCCGCGGTGCTGCTGCTGCCGACCGTGGTCGCCGCGGCCGAGGCGGCCCACGAGCGCGCGCCGGTCCCGGTCGGGTCGGCGCTGGCCTTGAGCCTGCTCGGCGGCAGGCACGTCGAACACGCCGTCCTGCACCGCGCGCAGGCCTCGTTCGAACTCGCCACCCACCGCCCGATGGTCGACGCCGACGCCGGCGAGCACCTCGACGACGTCGTCGGCGCGCTCGTGCGCCCCGACCACGGCATCGACCCCGCCGCCTTCCGGGACATGTGCGCCCAGGCCAAGGAACTGCTGTCGACCGCGCCCGAGGTGCACCTGCTCGACGAGGCCGTGACCAGGGCGGCCTTCGAGGAGGCGGCCCGGCCCGCCGTCGTCGCCGCGCTCGACGACCCCGGCGGCGAGCCTGCCGAGGTCGTCGAGCGCGGCGACGACGGCGGGCCGG
>DATLIA010000164.1:0-33266 GCA_035540215.1 Actinokineospora sp.
CGGCTGCCGCGGGCCCAGTCGGCCGCCTGCATGCGCTTCTTTCCTTGTGCCTGTACTTCGCCGAGCTTCAGCGGCCAGGTCGCGGTGCCGACCAGGACGCGCTTGCGCTCCACGACCAGTTCGCCCGGCGCGGCCTCGACACCCTCTGCCCTGCTCATGGGGCCGAGTTTGATCCGCTCGCCGCGGAACTCGGCCCACGCACCCGGCTCCGGCGTCACCGCGCGGATCCGCCGGTCGACGGCGAGACCCGGCAGCGTGAAGTCGACCTTCGCGTCGTCTACGGAGATCTTCGGCGCGTAGCTGACGCCGTCGGCGGGCTGCTCGACCGCGGCGATACCGCCGTTGGCCAGACCATCCACAGTAGACACCAACAGCCCGGCGCCCGCCACGGCGAGCCGGTCGAGCAGCGCGCCCGCGGTGTCGTCGGGGCGGATGGGCTCGGTGAGCAGGCCGAACACCGGCCCGGCGTCGAGTTCCTTGACGATCAGGAACGTGCTCGCCCCGGTGATCTCGTCACCGTGGTAGACCGCCGCCTGCACCGGCGCGGCACCGCGCCACGCGGGCAGGACGGAGAAGTGCAGGTTCACCCAGCCCAGCCGGGGGATGTCCAGCGCCGACTGCGGCAACAGGGCGCCATAGGCGACCACCGGGCACACGTCGGGCTCCAACTCGCGCAGCCGCGCCTGGAAGACCTTGTCCGACGCCTTGACCGGCGACAGCACCTCGATGCCGTGCTCGTCGGCGATCTCCGCGACCGGCGAGCGCATGACCTTGCGCCCGCGTCCGGCAGGCGCGTCCGGCCTGGTCACCACGGCGACGACCTCGTGCTCGGAGTCGAGCAGCGCGCGCAGCGACGGGACCGCGACCTCCGGTGTCCCGGCGAACACCAGCCGCATCAGCGCGCCCCGAAGAACGAGTGCGGGCTCTGCTTGATCGTGGGCACCGCGCCGTCGAACCACTCGGCGGTCCGGATCTCCTTCATGGCCTGCTTCCGCGTCACGTCGTCGAGGCGGTCGAGGAACAGCACGCCGTCGAGGTGGTCGGTCTCGTGCTGGATGCAGCGGGCCAGCAGGTCGCTGCCCTCGATCTCCAGCGGCTCACCGTGCATGTTCCAGCCGCGGGCGACGATGTTCTGGTGGCGGCGGCAGTCCCACGAGTAGCCGGGGATCGACAGGCAGCCCTCGGGGCCGTCCTGGAAGTCCTCGCCGACCGACGTCCACACCGGGTTGACCATGTGTCCCATGGCCCCGTCGCAGTGGTAGGTGAACACCCGCAGACCCACGCCGACCTGCGGCGCGGCGAGCCCGGCGCCGCTCCGCGACTCCATCGTGTCCCACAGGTCCTTGACCAGGTTCCGCAGTTCCAGGTCGAAGTCGACGACCTCGGCCGCGGCGGTGCGCAGCACGGGATCGCCGAACAGGCGGATCGGCTGGACGGTCACGGGGCTCCTCTTCCGACGGGCGGGCGGTCGAACCAGTCTATTCATCCGTTCGCCACGCAACGCCCCGGCTCGGACCGGACACCTCCTATCGTGACGACCATCGCGCGATCGGATCAGGGGGCGGCGCTGAGCGAGCACACCGTTCCCGAGACCGACGCCCTGTTGTGGGACCGGGCCGCCGACGGCGACCGGTCCGCGTTCGCCGTGCTGTTCGACCGGCACGTCGAGTCGCTGTGGAACCACGCCTACCGGCTGACCGGCTCGTGGAGCCAGGCCCAGGACATCGCCTCGGCCACCTTCCTGACCGCGTGGACCAAGCGCGGCGAGGTGAAGCTGGTCCGCGAGAGCGCGCTGCCCTGGCTCTACGCGGTGGCGGGCAACATCGCGCGCAACGAGAACCGCCGCTCGGCCAGGTTCCTGCGCGCGGTGCGGCGGCTGCCGCACGACGAGACCGTGGACGACCACGCCGACTCCGTGGCCAGGCGCGTCGACAACGACCGGCGGACCCGCGAGGTCGCCGACGCCGTACGCGGGCTGCCCGCGGCTGAACGCGCCGCGGTCGAGCTGTGTCTGCTGGGCGAGCTGTCGACCGCGGACGCGGCGACGCTGCTGGGGATCGCCGAGGTGAGCGTGCGGTCGCGGCTGTCGCGGGCCAGGGCGCGGCTGCGCAAGGTGCTGGAGGGGACGTCGTGACCGAGGACTGGAAGCCGTTCCTGGCCAAGCCGCGGGCCATGCCGGAGGAGATCCGCGACCAGGTCCGGGCCAAGGCGTTCGGCGACACGCCCACCCGGGAGAGCAAGCTGCGCACCCAGCTCGTGGTCGCGGCGGCGGCGACCGCGGTGATCGCGGGCGGCTGGCTGAGTTCGATGACGTCGGGCGACTCCAACTCGGCCGCCGCCCGTGACCCGGAGATCGCCCCGAACGCCGCGGCCGACCTCGACCGCTGCTGGGCGGCGCTGGTCAGCACGGGCAAGACCGACCGCTACCCGCGCCGGTCGACCTGGCGGGCCGTGGTCACCGCGCGGGAGCCGGGGAAGTCGGTGATCGGGATCCGGGCGGGCGAGACCCCGGTGTTCTGCGAGACGACGGTGACGTCGGTGACGGTGTCCGATCCAGCGGCGACCCCGCACTACGTCGAGGGCACCGGGACCGCGGTCACGGTGGTCACCGGGTCCGGCTCGGTCGGCGGGATCGCGGACCCGACGTGGGAAGCGGTGGCCGTGGAGTGGGGCAGCCGGATCAAGCTGGCCGACGTCCGGGACGGGATGTGGATCATCTCGGCGCTGCCGACCGACGCGACCGTGACCTGGCGGGCGAGCCCGTCGCTGCCGGGTGTCCCCCGCCGTGAGGTGAAGGACCTGCCGAGGCCGGACGACTCGGCGGTCGTCGTGGTCGACCGCCCGATCCCGCCGGGCGACCGGGCGTCGCCGTCGGGCATCAATCTCGGCGAGTGCCAGGAGCGAACCAGGCCACGGCCCGCCGACGCCCAATACTGGCGGCCGGGTGCGTTGACCTCCGTGGGTGGCGTCACTGTGGTGACGGCGCGTCTCGGCGAGCTGGTCGCGGTGTGCCTGTCGGAGCCGACCCGGTCGACCTTCGAGGTGGTCGCGGGCCAGGACCTGCGCGCGCAGCCGTTGCGACATGTCCGGCTGGTCAAAGGCGCGGCCGGGGCGGGTGCGCGGGCAGTGGGATTCGTCCAGCCTGACGTGACCATGACCGTCAAGATCGGCGACACGGCACCGAGGGCGGTGCCGATCACCGAGACAGGTTTCGCCATCGAGATCCCAGAGGAACTCGCGCCGAAGCCGGAGTCGGTGCCGACGGGCGTCGAGATCGTCCTGACGCGCCTCGACGGGACTGTCGCCTACTCCGGCGAGCTGTTCACCAGGTGATCAGACCAGGTCGAGCGGGTCGAGCTGGACCCGCAGTGGGGACTGCTCCTTGCGCGCGGTCCGCACCGACTGGGCCTTTGCCAGGGCCGCCGCGAGGGCGCGGCCCTGCACCCTGGTCACCCGGATCAGAGCGCGTTCGCGGACCGCCTGGCCGTCGTTGTCGAGTTCGCCGAGCGGTACCGGGCCAAGGATCTCGCCGGTGGGCGGGAGCGGGAACTCGGAGAGGAACGCGTCGACAGCGCTGGGGGTGCCGTCGACGGAGGCCATCCGGACCGCGGGCGGGAAGCCGAGCTCGGTCCGGCCCGCGAGTTCCTGCTGGGCGTGCCAGACCGGGTCCCAGCGGACCAGGGCCTGCACGGCGACGGTCGCCGACTCGGCCATGACCACGACCCGGCCGCCGTCGCCCGCGGGCCGGACCAGGGCGGCCGCGGTCATCCAGCGGCGGAGGGCTTCCTCGGTGGCGCGCAGGTCGGCCCGGTTGAGCAGCGCCCACGCGTCGAGCAGGAGCGCGGCGCCGTACCCACCTGGCACGACTGGTTCGGCGCCGGGCGTCGCCACGACGATCGCCGGATCGGCCGACACCTCGGCCAGGACCTCCGTGCCGCCTGATGTGCGGACCGGGTACCCCGCGAACGCCCGGCCAAGTTCCTCAGCCGTCCGCTTCGCGCCGATCACCACCGCGCGCAGTCGACGTGACCCGCAGGACGGACAGCGGAAGTTGGCGTCGGCCGCGGCGCACCAGCGGCAGGACGGCGGGCCGGACGAGCCCTGCTGCAGTGGCCCGGCGCAGCGGCGGCAGCGCGCGGGTGTGCGGCAGTCCTGGCAGGTCAGGGCCGGTGCGTAGCCGCGTCGGGGAACCTGGACGAGCACCGGATGTCCCGCGCCCAGCGCGGCGCGGGCGGCGTCGAAGGCGACCGACGGAACGCGGGCCGTGCGGGCAGCTGGGTCGCGGGCCAGTTGGGAGTCGTGTTCCCCGATCGCGGTGACCCGCGGCGCCGCGGCCCGGACCGCGTCGCGGGTGGCGACGATCTCGGGCGCCCAGCCGGAGTCGACCAGGACCTGCGCCTCGGCGGTGCGGGCGAAGCCGGCGACCAGGACCGTGGTGTGGTCGAGGGTGCCGCGCTGGATGAGCACGTCGCGCACGTGCGCGTAGGGCGATCGCGGGTCGGAGTGCTGGTCGTCGCCGTCGTCCCAGACGATCACGACACCCGGGTCGGCCACTGGGGCGTAAGCGCTTGCCCTGGTTCCGACGACGATGTTGTTGACGCCCCGGCGGATCGACAGCCAGCCTCGGTAGCGCTTCGCCGGGCCGAGGTCGGCGGACAGCGCGACCACGCCGTCGGCCAGTTTCGCGCAGGCGGCGTGGACGCGGGTGACGTCGCGGTGGTCCGGCACGACGATGACCGCGCCCCGCCCGGCCGACGCGGCGGTCGCGGCGACCTCGGCGAGCCGGGTCGGCCAGTCCTCCCCCGGCAGCGCCTGCCACACGGCGTTGGCTTGTCTGCCCACCCGGACGGCGTCGAGGAACGCGGCGCCGCGCGGGTAGCGAGACCAGCCAGCGGAGTCCGGTGTGGACGGTCGAGGCGCCGGGTCGTCGGTCGCCTCGGCCTCGACCCTGGCGTGCCGGGGCGGGATGGCCAGGCGCAGCACGTCGATCATCGTCCCGGCGTAGCGGTCGGCGACGGCGCGGCACAGGCGGGCGATCTCGGGGGCGAGCACGGGTTCGGG
The DNA here is from genome assembly GCA_035540215.1 of Actinokineospora sp. Lineage (GTDB taxonomy): Bacteria > Actinomycetota > Actinomycetes > Mycobacteriales > Pseudonocardiaceae > Actinokineospora. The sequence continues at coordinate 5,062 of DATLIA010000164.1, forward strand.
TGAGGTCACGCGGTCGAGGAACTGGAGCGTGCCAGGGTGGTCGGACTCGGCGACCCGCTCGATGAGGAACCCGTCGACGAGCTGACCGGCGAACCGCACCCGGATGCGACAGCCGGGGACGGCGTCGGCGTCGAGCTTGTCGGGGACCAGATAGTCATAGGTGCGGTCGAGGTGCGCGAGAGGCACGTCGACGTAGACCTTGGCGACCGGCAGCTCCGCGGCGGGCTGCTGCTTGCCCTTGGTGGGCTTGTCGGCGGGCTTCTTGGCGACCGCGACCTGGAACAGCGCGTCGGGGTCGGGGTTGGACATACCCGCTGGTCTACCAGAGAGCACAGACAGTTATCAGCCCTGGGTGGCCTGCCGAACCAGCCACCACCCCTCAGTCTCCCAATACACCGCGAGTTATCAGCCCTGGGTGGCCAGCCGCAGCGCGAGTTCGGTCTGACCGCTTTCCATCAGGCCGCCGAGGAACTGCGCGCGGAAAGCCTTGCGCAGGGCGTCCGGGTCGACGGTGTCTGGCGCGGCGATGGTGTGGAAGGCGAAGCCGTGGGCCAGTGCCAGCAGCGCGGCGGCGTCGGGTTCGTCGGCCCCCGCCGCGCGCGCGGCCTCGACGGCGACCTGCCTGCCCGCGGTGATCGCCTCGGCCACCGCAGCGCGCAGCTCGGGCGCGCGGGCCGCGTGCAGGAACACCTCGAACAGGGCGAGCGACTCGGGCATCCGCGCCGCCGCGGCCTCGGCGAAGGCGGCGGCGATCTCCTCTGGTTCGCTTTTCTGGTCGCGGAGTGTCTCGGCCAGGGCTCGCTGACGGGCGATGTCGGCCTCGGTGAAGACCTTCAGCGCCTCGATGGCGAGTTCGGTGATCGAGTCGAAGAAGTAGCTCACGGTGGCCAACGGCAGTCCCGCCTTCTCCGTCACGGCGCGGTGGGTCACTCCCGCCATGCCGTTCTCGGCGGCGACCTCGACGGTCGCCTTGAGGAGCGCGTCCCGGCGGACCTGGGCGTTCGCGCGATGCTTGCGGGTTTCCACGGTTAGACGGTAGCAAGTTTTCTGGAAGTTCTTCTAGACATCGCACGCCGGGCAAGGCACCCTGCCAACATGGAGCAGACTCGCGTTCACGCCTTCACCGACGACGTCCTGGCCGACCACGACGCCGTCGGCATCGCGGACCTGATCCGCCGCGGCGAGGTCAGCCAGTCCGAGGTCGAGGCCGCCGCGATCGCGCGCATCCGCCAGGTCGACCCGACGCTGAACGCGGTCGCCTTCGAGGCTTTCGACCGCCCGCGCCGCTCCACAGACCGCCACGCCCTTCTCTATGGCGTCCCAACGCTTATCAAAGACAACACCGACGTCGCGGGCATGCCCTGCAACCACGGCACCGCCGCTTATCAAGCGAAGCCTTCTTCTTCCGACGGCAGCTACGCGCGTCAGTACATGAGCACGGGCATGACGGTGCTCGGTAAGAGCCGGATGCCCGAGTTCGGCTTCAACGCGACCACGGAGTACATGGACGCGGACCCGGTCCGCAATCCGTGGCACACGGGTTTCTCGGTCGGCGCGTCCTCCGGCGGCTCAGCGGCACTCGTCGCGTCGGGCGCTGTTCCCATCGCCCACGCGAACGACGGTGGCGGCTCGATCCGCATCCCCGCCGCCGCGGCCGGGCTCATCGGGCTGAAGCCGAGCCGAGGCAGGCACCGCGACAGCGAGCAGGCGGCCAAACTGCCGATCAACATGATCTCCGAGGGCGTGCTGACCCGCTCGGTCCGCGACACCGCGACGTACTTCGCCGCCGCCGAAGACCACTGGCGCAACCCGGCGCTACCCCCGGTCGGCCAGGTCCTCGGCGCTTCCCGCAGGCGGCTGCGGATCGGGCTGGTCCTGGAGACCGCCACGGGAGCCGAGGTCTGCGCGCAGACCCGCGCGACTGTCGAGCACACGGCCGCGCTGCTGGAGAAGCAAGGCCACTACGTCGAGCCGGTCACCCTGCCAGTCGACGACCGGTTCGCCGCGGACTTCACCCTGTATTGGGGCATGCTCGCCATGCTGGCCAGCAAATTCAGCCGCTACACGCTCGACCGCTCGTTCGACGCCGGGAAGCTGGACGGCCTGACCCAGGGCCTGCGCGGCCACTACCGCCGCAACATGCGCGGAACAGCGAGCGCGCTCTATCGCTTGCGCAACGCACACAAGGCTTACGCGGCGATGTTCTCGCGGCATGAGGTTGTGTTGTCGCCTGTGTTGGCGCACGTCACGCCTCGGCTGGGCCACCTGAGCCCGACGGTTCCGTTCGACGAACTGCTGAGCAGGCTGACGGCGTACTGCGCGTACACACCGCTGAACAACATCGCCGGGACACCCGCACTGTCGCTGCCGATGGGGATGGCCAGCGAGGGCGTGCCGATCGGGGTGCATCTGTCGGCCGCGCATGGGGACGAGCGGACGCTGATCGAGCTGGCTTACGGGTTGGAGGAACAGCAGGCCTGGCCTCGGATCCAGGGCTGATCAGCGACAGGCAAGGAGGCGGGGGTCCCAGGACTCGACGGAAAGCCGAAGGGTGCCGCCTGCCGGATTCTTGGAATCACGGATCCGGACATCACCCTTGAACGCGACCTCGACACAGCTCGGCTGGTCACCGCCGCTGAAGCTGGACTTCCGCCACTCACCGCGCACGCCGTTTCAACTCCTGTCGTGGTCGGCCGCCATCATGGTCAGGAACTTCACCGAATCGGTGGAATCCAAAGCCATCCTCATCAGCTTAGTCGCAATACCTTGCAGGCGGCCGGTCGCGTCCTGGCTGTGCAGGAATCCCCAAGCACCACTGTGTTCGATGTACACGAGGGTCGGAGCGTCCCGGAAGTCGAACACAGTGAAGTCGCCAGGACTGCTGTAACCGCCGTACTTGAACGGGATCACCCGAATGTCCACATTGGGCAGCTTCGCGCAGTCGATCAGCCAGCGAATCTGGTCGGCCATCACGAACCTGCCGCCCATCGGCCGCCTGAGCACCGACTCATCGAGGATCGCGGTGTACGAAGGGGCGCCCAGTTTGTACAGAACCTTCTGCCGATCCATTCGGCCTGCCAGCAACTTCTCCGCGTCCTCACCGAGGCCATCCCCCATGATCGCGCCCGCATACCTGGGCGTCTGGAGCAGGCCAGGAACATTCGACGGCGCGAAGTGCACCATCGAAGCTGCTTGGGACTCGAACTGCACCAACGCCTCCACCATCTCTTCGAGGCGTTGGGAGTCCTCAAGCCAGCCGGGTGACTGCACGTCCTCCACCAAGCCGATGATCCGACTACGCCGCTTACCCACCACCTGATACACCGCCAGCAGCGCGGTGACCTCATCGATCCGCGCCGCGCGATGAGCGTTCTCGATTCGGTTCAAAGTCGCCGCCGAGGTCGCGATCCGCTTCGCCGCATCGACGGTCGTCAGGTTCGCGTTGACCCGCAAGGCAGCCAGTTCAGCACCCAGGGCACGCCTGCGGGCGGGGAGTTCTTCGTTCATGTGGCCTATGAGATCAGCTTCGACGGTAGCCGCAAACCGGCACGAATGGCTGACCATTACAGGTCCTGAAATGGATTGGGCCGACGCTCTCACACGATCGGGTGCAAGTAGGTCCGCGCAGCTCAAGTCGCCTGACCGACCGATAGAATCGAACATGTGTGCAACCTCGATTCCCCCGGATCAGACCTCGACATCGCCGCGATGGGCGATGTCGAGGTGCTTGATCTCCTGCGGCGGGTCGAGCGGCAGCGGGCCACGTTGGACGCGGTCGCGGTGCGAGCGCTGGCCAGGATGGCCGAACTGCGGCCGGATCGGGACGCGGGCGGACACCGTTTCGCGGGCGCCGAGGTGGGTGCGGCGCTGACATGGACACCCGCTCAAGCTGCGTCCCGGGTCGCGGTGGCGGCGCGGTTGGTGACACGGTTCCCCGACACCGTACGAGCGTTGGAAGCAGGCGTTGTCGATCTGCCGAAGGCAACATTCCTGGCCGACGTGACGTCCACTATGGACGATGACCACGCCACCGAGTTGGAGCAGTGGATCCTGGCCCGCGCCGAGCACAAGACCATCGAACGATGGCGCCAGGCACTACGCGCCAAGAAAGACCGACTTGACCCCGCAGGCGCCGATCGCCGCCGGGAACAGCGCCGCCGGGAACGCCGGGTGGATCTCTACGCCACCGACGACGGGATGGCCCACCTCGACATCTACGACACCGGAGAACGACTCCGCGCGATCCACCTGGTGCTGGATCGGATGGCCCGCACCGCACGAGCCCAGGGCTCCACTGAACCGCTCGGCGCGCTGCGCGCCGACGCGTTGTTCGATGTGGTGTTCGGCGTTGGGTCGCAGCGGGCGGTCAGTGTCGAGTTGCAGGTGGCGGTGCCGTACACCGTGCTGCTGGGCGCCCACGTCGGCGGCGTGCTGGAGGGCTACGGGTCGGTGCCCAACATCGCGATCAAGGAACTCATCACCGACCACGGCACCACCTGGCGACGGGTGATCACCGACCCGGTCGGCAAAGTCCTCGAAGTCAGCCAACGCCGCCACCCCGGCGCCGACCTCTCCCGCCACATCCGACTACGCGACCGCACCTGCCGCTTCCCCGGCTGCCACCGCCCAGCGACATCTTGCGAACTCGACCACACCATCGAACACAGCCGTGGCGGCATGACCGAGCACGGCAACCTCGCCAGCCTCTGCCCACTGCACCACAAAGTCAAAGATCAACCAGGCTGGGCTGTGCGTCAACCACACCCCGGGCGACTCGTATGGACCACACCGACCGGCGAACAACACACCGTCACCCAAGACCCACTCGTCCACTTCGAGGACCAGCCACCTCGGGCGGAGGTCGGATCGGCACTCGCGTGCATACCCGAACCAAGATCGGCTTTGCCTGAACTCGCGCCCTTCTGACCTGCACTCAAAATGCGCTCTTAAGGCTTGGAATGGAAAGCCGCGTACATCGCGACGATTTCGGCACGGTTCTCCGGTGTCGACTCCTCACGGATTCGGCGGTTCAGGCCCGCCGGGTAGCCGTGCTTGATCAACCGCCGCTCAGCCGCGTCCTCCATGAAGGACATCGAGAAGTACAAACCAGTGATCAACGCCAGCGCCACCATCGAGAACCGCAGCGACAGCGGTCCCGGCACCAACAGGAGCAACCACCACGGCGCCAACAGCACAGCCGCGCGCGTGAGGTGGCGCCAAACCCACCGGGGGCTGGCCAAATCCCACAGCACCCAGTGCCGGTACTGGTCCGGCAGCGTGCCGCCGACCGCGTACCACAACCACCGAATCGGGCCTGGGCGCTCCACGAGCAAAGACTAGTGCCCTGACGGTCGAAACCGTCAGGGCACCGGCCGCTCAGGCCGGAATCACCAACGGTCTGAGCTGATGATCGCGATGACCTGGTCGAGGGTCAACGGAGGGCGAGGCGCGAGCTTCGTCCCGTTTCCCTTGGGGGAACTGATATTGCTGACGTGGATTCCCACCACCACACCGTCGGGACGCACCCGGTCGACGCCGTAGGTGATGCCGCCCTTGGTTTCCAGGCGCATGTCCCAGATGCCCAGAATGGACCCGTCCGGGAGGTTGGCCACCCGGCACTCGGGCGGCGGTTCCACTCCGCACCCGCCGCCATTGGCCAATTTCCCCTCGGGATGCATGAGCAGGTCGAAACCGCCGGTGACACCGCCCGCGGTCAGTGTCCCGATAAAGGACGCCCCCGCGTACCTCGTCGGCAACGGACCGGTGATTTTTTGCCCGGGCGGTGGGGCAGTCGAAATCGAGGTGCCGAATCCGGTTTCGCTGATGGTGAAGGTCGCGGTGTCGCCGAGAACAGCCCTGAACCTGTCAGCCAGGTCCTCAGGGGTCTCCGCGGCAGGCGGCTTGACGGCGGACGGGCTGGTCGGCGGTGGGCTGGTCGGCGGTTGCGTCGACGCCGACGTGGCAGTCGGGCTGCCAACCTGGACGGCGGGTTCGCCTTCCGGCAAGAGTGTCGTCGCTGTCACCGCGAGGCCCGCTACGACAGCGACCGCGGCGGCGATCGGTACCAGCCGCGATTTCGGCTGGGGGGTGAACTGACCAGGGGGCAGGTCGTCAGCGCGCCGCTCCAGTTCGGCGAACGCGGCGTCCAGGGATCGCAAGTCGGTCATTTCGTCTCCTGCAGCGTGCGGGGGTCGGTGGTGAGGTCGATCCGGAGCGTGGCGAGCGCCCGCGAGATCTGGCTGCGCACTGTCGACACACGGCAGCTCAACTCGACGGCGATCTCGGCGTCGGTCAACCCGACGTAGTAGCGCAGCACCACGGCCGCCCGCTGCTTGCGCGGAAGACTCGCCAGTCGCTCGATCATCGCGTCACGCTCGGCGCGCTGGTCGGCGCCGTCGTCGAGGCCGCGCGGCTCGATCTCGGCCCGCGGCGACGTGCGCTTGAGCTGGCGACGCCAGGACAGGTACTCGTTGACGACCATCCGCCGCACATACGCGTGCGGCTCGGACATGCGCGAGATCCGCTCCCACTGCTCGTACGCGCGGCACAACACGTTGCTTACGACGTCCTCGGCCAACCAGCCCTGGCAGGTCAACACCATCGCGAACCGCGTCAACGCGGGCCGCCCCCGAGCCATGTACTCGGTGAACTCCATGGACCAACTCCGATCCCCTGTCGTGTGTGCCCCTTAACGGCACAGGGCGCGGATCTGCTGCACGAATCCGAGGGGATCTTCGATCCGACAAATAGCCCGCCAAAACACTGGTGCCCTGACGGCGAACCGTCAGGGCACCAGTGGATGCGGCGTCAGTTGCCGACGGCCTGCTTCAGGTCGTCAGCGCGGTCCGTGCGCTCCCACGGCAGGTCCAGCTCCGGGCGACCGAAGTGGCCGTAGGCCGCGGTCGGAGCGTAGATCGGCCGCAGCAGGTCCAGGTCGCGGATGATCGCGGCGGGCCGCAGGTCGAAGACCTCGCGGATCGCTTCCTGGATCTTCAGCGGGTCGGCGTTCTCGGTGCCGAAGGTCTCGACGAACAGACCGACCGGCGCCGCCTTGCCGATCGCGTAGGCGACCTGCACCTCGATGCGGGTGGCCAGACCCGCGGCGACCGCGTTCTTGGCGACCCAGCGCATCGCGTACGCCGCGGAGCGGTCGACCTTTGACGGGTCCTTGCCGGAGAACGCGCCGCCGCCGTGGCGGGCCATGCCGCCGTAGGTGTCGACGATGATCTTGCGGCCGGTGAGGCCCGCGTCGCCCATCGGGCCGCCGATGACGAAGCGGCCGGTCGGGTTGACGAGCAGGCGCACGTTCTCGGTGTCGAGATCGAGCTCGGCCAGCTCTGGCAGCACGACCTGGTCGCGCACGTCGACGCCGAGGAGCTTCTCCAGGTCGACGCCCTCGGCGTGCTGCGAGGACACGACGACGGTGTCCAGGCGGACCGCGCGGTCGCCGTCGTACTCGATGGTGACCTGGGTCTTGCCGTCGGGACGCAGGTACGGCAGCACGCCGTCCTTGCGGACCTTCGTCAGCCGCTTCGACAGCCGGTGCGCGAGCGCGATCGGCAGCGGCATCAGCTCCGGCGTGTCAGTGCACGCGTAGCCGAACATCAGACCCTGGTCGCCCGCGCCCTGGCGGTCGATCTCGTCCGAGGCGTTCTCCACGCGCGTCTCGTGCGCGGTGTCGACACCCTGGGCGATGTCGGGCGACTGCGAGCCGATGGCGATGTTGACGCCACAGGAGTTGCCGTCGAAGCCCTTGGCCGACGAGTCGTAGCCGATCTTGAGGATGACCTCGCGGACGATGCTCGGGATATCGGCGTACGCCTCGGTCGTCACCTCGCCCGCGACGTGCACCTGACCGGTGGTGACCAGGGTCTCCACCGCCACGCGCGAACGCGGGTCCTTGGCCAACAGGGCATCAAGAATCGAGTCGCTGATCGCGTCACAGATCTTGTCCGGATGGCCTTCGGTGACCGACTCAGAAGTGAACAGTCGGCGGCTGCCTTTTTCGCTCACGTACCCCACCTCATCCGAAGACATAATCGCCTTCACCTTATCCAGGCGCGGAGTCGCGCCGCGACCGTGTGATGGTCACTGCCACCGCGTCCCACACTTCGGACGCCAGTTGCGCCTTGGCACCGAACTCGATAGGCCGCTCGGTGCCGTCCGCGCTGAGCAACCAACCTTCATTGTCCTCGGTCTCGAAAGCCTTGCCTTCTCCAACCCTGTTGACCACCAGCAGGTCGCAGCCCTTGCGGGCGAGCTTGGCCCTGGCGTGGTCGAGGACATCGGCGCCGGTGTCGCCGGTCTCAGCGGCGAAACCCACGATGACCTGCGTTGATTCTGACTCACGACGCCGGTTCTCCACCAGTTCGGCGAGCACGTCGGCGTTGCGGGTCAGCACGATCGGATCGGGCTCGGCGTCGGTTTTCTTGATTTTGAACTCGGCCCGGTGCGCGGGTCGGAAGTCGGCGACGGCGGCGGCCATGACCACCACGTCGGCCTCGGCGGCGGCCTTGTGCACCGCCTGTCGAAGTTCCTCGGCCGTCCCGACCTTGACCAGCTCGGCGCCCGCGGGCTCCGGCAGGTTCAGCGTGTGCGCGGAGACCAACGTCACGCGGGCGCCGCGCTGCACGGCGGTGCGGGCCAGCGCGTAGCCCTGCTTGCCGGACGAGCGGTTGCCGAGGAACCGGACCGGATCCAGCGGCTCGCGGGTGCCACCCGCGGAGATGACCACGTGCAGGCCCTCGAGGTCGCGCGGCAGCGCGTCGGGCCTGCTGAGCAGCAGCCGGGCCAGGTCGACGATCTCGGCCGGATCGGCCAGCCTGCCCTTGCCGGTGTCGGCGCCGGTCAACCGGCCCGCGGCCGGCTCGCTGACGACGACACCGCGACCGCGCAGCGTGGCAACGTTCGCCTGGGTGGCGGCGTGCTCCCACATCTCGGTGTGCATGGCCGGAACCATCAGCACTGGGCAGCGCGCGGTCAGCAGCGTGTTGGTCAGCAGGTCGTCGGCCAGGCCGTGGGCGGCCTTGGCGAGCAGGTCGGCCGTGGACGGCACGACGAGCACTAGGTCGGCCTCTTGGCCAAGCCGGACGTGCGGCACCTCGGGTACGTCGGAGAAGACGCCCGTGTGCACCTTCTGACCGGAAAGGGCCTCGAATGTCGCCGCGCCCACGAACCGCAGCGCGGCCTCGGTCGGCACGACCCGCACGTCGTGTCCGGACTCGGTCAGCCTGCGCAGAACCTCACAGGCCTTGTAGGCGGCGATACCGCCGCCTACACCTAGGACGACTCGAGGCCGGGAGGTCACTCGCCCTCGGTGTGCTCAAGCAGACCGGAGTGGATCTCACGCAGGGCGATGGACAGCGGCTTCTCGCGCGGTCCGGGCTCGACGAGCGGGCCGACGTACTCCAGCAGGCCCTCACCGAGCTGCGCGTAGTAGTCGTTGATCTGGCGGGCACGCTTGGCGGCGTAGATCACCAGCGCGTACTTCGAGCTGACCTTGTCGAGCAGGTCGTCGATCGGGGGGTTGGTGATGCCTTCGAGGGGGGTCGTCGGCTCGCCAAGTGCGCCCAGGTCGGTGGGGGTGATCACTCTGCAACAGCTCCAGGTCACTCAGATGATGGCGTGAGTACCAAGGTTAGCAACTCGTTCGCAGCCTGCCGCACATCGGCGTTGACTACGACCGCGTCGAACTCCTTGGCGGCGGCCAGCTCGTCCTCGGCGATGGCCAGCCTACGGGCGACCACGGCCGCTTCCTCAGTGCCGCGGCCGGTGAGCCTGCTCACCAGCACGTCCCACGACGGGGGCGCGAGCATGACCAGCTGCGCCTCCGGCATGGCCTCGCGCACCTGCCGGGCGCCCTGCAGCTCGATCTCGAGCACGGCGGGCTTCCCGGCGGCCAACGCGGCCTCGACCGGCGCGCGCGGGGTCCCGTAGTGGTTGCCCGCGAACTCGGCGTGCTCAAGCAGCTCGCCCGAGGCGGCCATGCGGTCGAACTCGGACTTGGCCACGAAGTGGTAGTGCGCCCCGTCGACCTCGCCCGGCCGCGGGGACCGGGTCGTGACGGAGACGCTGAAGTACAGGTCGGGGTGGAGCTTGCGCAGTTCGCCGACCACGCTGGACTTGCCGACTCCCGACGGGCCGGATACGACAGTGAGCCGGGACCGGGCAGCGACGCCCGATCCCGGCCCACGGCCGTTGATGCTCTCAGTCACTCGCTGGGGAACTCGGCGAGCAGAGCCTTGCGCTGACGGTCGCCGAGTCCGCGCAGACGGCGGCTCGGGGCGATCTCAAGGCGCTCGATGATCTGCTGGGCACGCACCTTGCCGACGCCCGGAAGGGCCTCGAGCAGAGCGGTGACCTTCATCTTGCCCAGCACCTCGTCGTTGTCAGACTGGGCCAGCACGTCCTTGAGGGTGGTACCGCCTCGCTTCAGGCGCTCCTTGAGCTCGGCTCGGGCGCGACGGGCGGCAGCCGCCTTCTCCAGCGCTGCGGCCCGCTGCTCCTCGGTCAGCTGGGGAAGGGCCACGATTTTCCTCCGTGGGGATTTGGTTCTCCGGATCGGTGCCGCGACGTTACCGACCCCTGGCCTGCGAAGACAACGCGGGGGCTCCCTGTGCGCAGGGTGACGGCGGACCAGAAGTTGATCAACGATCGGTGACGGCGGGGCTGTGACCTGCGACGACTCTACCCGGATTCGGACCGTTTGGACGGTCACGCACCGCGATCGGGCGCCCACGGGAGGCGAAAGTGTCATTTCCGCCACTCCCTGGGTTGTCGTCAGTACACCTAGTTAGACCACCGCCCGCTACCTGCGACAACAGAATCGGGGTCCCGAAGCGCCCCGGACACCCCATGGCGGACGGCCCGCGCATGCCCACGCGAGCCGCCCACCACGACCGTGCCGCCGCCTTCCTTAGTGGGTCACGAGGTGGCGACGGCGACGGTGTCGACAAGGAAATCGGTCTGCAGAGAACCGTCCTCCACGCTCACGAACTTCAGCGTGACCGCCCGCCCGGCCCACTGGCTCAAGTTGGCCGTCCGGCTCACGTACGCCGATCCCGCGTTGGCGTTGGACCACGTGGCGAGAGTCGTCGTGGTCGATCCGTCGACGATCTGGACCTTGAGCGTGTCCCAGACGGTCGGCCCGTTCTCCTTGGTCACGATCCGCAGGTAGTAGCTGAGCGTGGACGTCCCCGACGGAACGGTGAACTGCTGGGACAGGGTGTCGGTGTTGGTGACACCGTTGCCGCCCATCCACGCGTACCAGGAACCCTGCTGCGCCGGGTAGTTCGTCCAGTTGCCCACGACGCCGCCGGTGATCGTCCAGTTGGCCGTCCCACTCTCGAACCCGCCGTTGACGAGACTGCTCCCGGGGGTCCCGGTGCGGTAGTCGATCGTGTGGGTGTAGACGAGGTTCCGGGTGGCCGCGGACACGTCCAGACCGGCGAGCGGGCGATCGTCGTTGAACCACTCGCGGAACGAGCTGGACCGGTTGAGCCGCATGTTGTCGAACGTGCGGGCGGGGCCCCCGTCGACCTGGCGCCACAGGTCGATCATGGAACCGGCCACCCGAGCCTCGACCGAGTCGCCGTCCTCAGGGTTGGTCCGGCTGGCGGGCTGGCTCGGGTTGAACCAGTTGGTCTGCATCAGGTCCATGCTCTCGCCGGTGGCCCAATAGAACATCCCGTCACCCTTGACGTAGCCGGTGATGGCGTTGGCGAAGCCCTCCGTCCACGCGCAGCTCGGCCCGGAGCGCCTGTGCAGGTAGTGCGGGCTGGGGCAGTCCGACGGCGGCCACCAGCCCGCGTAGAGCAGGTCCATGAACGCGTGGCCCGCCTCGTGCAGGATCAGGTGCTCGGAGTCGGGGTCGGCGTCCATGAGCGCGACGAAGCGGGAGCCGTAGGCGACGCCGTTGTCGAAGTAGGTGCCGTCGGTGCTGCCCGGCTGCCAGTGCACGGTGAGCCGGGTGCAGTTGCTGGTCTCCCGCGCGGTCCAGCAGTTGGTTCCCGAGGCGCGCGCGGCCCAAAGCAGGTTGAGCGTGTCGAAGGCGTGCCAGCCGCGCATGTGGGTGCTCGTCGGCGATGTGGTGCCGAACGCGGGGTTGGTGCCGGAGGCCACGTTCAGCTTCGCCGCCGTGGTGACCGTGTACGGGGTGCTGCCCTGGTTGTTGGTGACGCGCCAGACGGTCGCGTCCGAGGTGAACTTCACCGAGACCGAGTACATCGTGGTGACCGGCGAGGTGAAGCACACGCTGTATGCGGCGTTGGACGCGCTGGTAAGGCCCGTGGCGTAGGTCTGGGTGGTCGCCGACGAGGTGGTCTTGCCCAGGACGGCCACCGCGACGTTGCGGCCCGCGAGCCAGGTGCCGTTCTTGTCGGTGAACGTGAACTGGCCGGTCGCGCAGATCTGGCCCGCCGCGGCGATGGTGCCCGCGGTCTCCTTGCCCACGGACGCCGCCTTGCCGTTGGCGGTCGGCTTGGCCGAGATCGACTCGACGGCCTGGCTGTCGGTGCCGCCGGTGCCCGCGCGGGAGGTGCCGGGCCGGTCGCCGACGACAAACTCGGTCGACGCGTGGGCGGAGTGTTCGGTGGTGGAACCGGTGACGTCGGCCTGGATCTGGGCGGCGCCCGCGGCCAGGGCGGTGACCTTCAGGGTGACGACGCGGCCTCGGGTGGACAGCGCGAATGACTCCTCGGCGAGCTGGTCGAGCCCGACGGGACGCGGCGCGGACAGGGCGGTCCCGCCGGTGTCCAGGCGCAGGCCGCGCGGCAGGCGCACGGCCAGCTTGGCGTTGTCGACCTGGACCTGGGAGCTCAGTGAGATCCGCACCGTGGCCGATTCGCCGACCGCGGGCAATCTGTCCATGGAGACCGCGGCGGTGACGCAGCTCGGCGCCTGCTCACCGCGCGAGGCGGCGTGGTGACAGGCCTGGGCCGACGACGCTGACGGCGCTTGGGCCGCCCCCGCGGTAGGGCTGACGGTGGCGCACACCGCCAGCACGCCGATAGCGGCGATGGCTTGACGCAATGGTTTGGATGGCAGGGCGAAAACAGACATGGCAAAGCCTTCCCGGGGCTATTCGCCCCCGGACGCAGGGGATTTACGCACAGGGCCTGTTTGCAGGGACCCATCGACAAGGTTCATTAAGATGAACGTTTGGGACGTTAACCCTGGGACTTTGCCACGTCAATGCCCATGTTCACTTGATCTTGCGTCCGGTATACCGAACGCGCGTCCGATAAACGCAAAACAGCCCGGTCATTCGACAAATGAGTCGAACGACCGGGCTGAATTCTGGGAACGTTCCCTTTTATACGGCCAACTCGTCGCGTGCCCGCAAAGCCGCCGCGCGTACCGCGTCGGCGTCCGGGCCGTGCCGCAGGATGTCGCGCGACGTGGTCGGCAGCACCGCGGGCAGCGCCCCGAATACCCGCGCGATGTCGGCCGCGCCCGCGCCCTGGGCGCCGACGCCGGGGGCCAGGATGGGCCCGTTGAGCGCCGACAGGTCGAGGCCCGTCTCCCCCACCGTCGCCCCGATGACCAGACCCACGGAACCAAGCGGATCGGCGCCCGCGTTGAGCGCGGCCGCCTCGTCCACGATGGTCTGGGCTACCGAGCGGCCGTCGGCGTCGACGGCGCGCTGGACGGACGCGCCTTCCTTGTTCGACGTCAGGGCGAGCACGAACACGCCCGCCCCGGTGCGCCGGGCCTCGTCGATCGCCGGGGTCAGCGAGCCGAAGCCGAGGTACGGCGAAACGGTGATCGCGTCGGACGCGAGCGGCCCGTCACCGACGTACGCCGACGCGTAGGCCGCCATCGTGGAGCCGATGTCGCCGCGCTTGATGTCGAGCAGCACCAGCGCGCCCGCCGAGCGGGACTCGGCGATGACCCGCTCCAGCACGGCGACCCCACGCGACCCGTAGGCCTCGAAGAACGCCGACTGCGGCTTGAGCACCGCGATCTCCCCGGCCAGCGCCTCCACACACGTCAGCGCGAACCGCTCCAGGCCCGAGACGTCGCGGGGCAGGCCCCACGCGTCGAGCAGGCCGGGGTGCGGGTCGATGCCGACGCAGAGTCGACCGCGCTTGGCCGTGGCCTCGACCAGCCTGGCACCGAACGGGGCGGTCATGCCTGCACCGCCGCCGCTGCCCGCAGAGCCGCGTGCAGGGACTGCAGGGACTGCACGCCGATGTCGTCGCGGATGAGCGCCTCGATGCCGTGCACCGCCGCCGCGGCGCCCTGGATCGTGGTGATGCAGGGGATGTCGCGCGACACCGCGGCCGTGCGGATCTCGTAGCCGTCGACGCGTGGGCCGTGGTTGCCGTACGGGGTGTTGATCACCATGTCGACGCCGCCGTCGCGGATCAGGTCGACGATGTTGTTCTCGCCCTCGAAGTGCTTGCGCACGACCGTGCACGGGATCCCGTTGCGCCGCAGCACCTCCGCGGTGCCCGAGGTCGCGAGGATCTCGAAGCCCAGGTCGGCGAGGCGCTTCACCGGGAACACCATCGCGCGCTTGTCCCGGTTGGCCACCGAGACGAACACCTTGCCCGACGTCGGCAGCGAGCCGTAGGACGCGGTCTGCGACTTGGCGAACGCCTTGCCGAAGGACGCGTCGATGCCCATGACCTCGCCGGTGGACTTCATCTCCGGACCCAGCAGCGAGTCGACGCCGTGGCCTTCCTTGGTGCGGAAGCGGTGGAACGGCAGGACCGCCTCCTTGACCGCGACCGGGGCGCCCGCGGGCAGCTCGGCGCCGTCGCCGACGGCGGGCAGCATGCCCTCTTCGCGCAGTTCGGCGATGGTCGAGCCGAGCATGACGCGCGCGGCGGCCTTGGCAAGCGGCACGGCCGTCGCCTTGGACACGAACGGCACGGTCCGGCTGGCGCGCGGGTTGGCCTCCAGGACGTAGAGCACGTCGTCCTTGAGCGCGTACTGCACGTTGAGCAGGCCACGCACGCCGACGCCCTTGGCGATGGCCTCGGTGGAGCGGCGGACGGCGTCGAGGTCGGTGCGGCCGAGGGTGATCGGCGGCAGGGCGCAGGACGAGTCGCCGGAGTGGATCCCGGCCTCCTCGATGTGCTCCATCACGCCGCCCAGGTAGACCTCTTCGCCGTCGCACAGCGCGTCGACGTCGATCTCGATGGCGTCATCGAGGAACCGGTCGACCAGCACGGGGTGCTCCGGGCTGACCTCGGTGGCCCGCTCGATGTAGCCGGCGAGGGTCTCCTCGTCGTAGACGATCTCCATGCCGCGCCCGCCCAGGACGTACGACGGGCGGACCAGGACCGGGTAGCCGATCTCGTCGGCGATGCGCTTGGCGCCCGCGAACGACGTGGCGGTGCCGTACTTCGGCGCGGGCAGCCCGGCCGAGGTCAGCACCTCGCCGAACGCGCCGCGGTCCTCGGCGAGGTGGATCGCGCCGGGCTGGGTGCCCACGATCGGCACGCCCGCGTCGGCCAGCCGCTGCGCCAGGCCGAGCGGGGTCTGGCCGCCGAGCTGCACGATGACGCCCGCGACCGTGCCGGAGTTCTGCTCCGAGTGCACGACCTCCAGGACGTCCTCGAAGGTCAGCGGCTCGAAGTAGAGGCGGTCGGAGGTGTCGTAGTCGGTCGACACCGTCTCCGGGTTGCAGTTGACCATGACGGTCTCGTACCCGGCCGCGCGCAGCGCCATCGCCGCGTGCACACAGGAGTAGTCGAACTCGATGCCCTGGCCGATCCGGTTCGGGCCGGAGCCCAGGATCAGCACCTTCGGCTTGTCGTGCTGAGCGGTGACCTCGTTCTCGGCCTCGGGGTCGAGCTCGTAGGCCGAGTAGTGGTACGGCGTCTTGGCGGCGAACTCGGCCGCGCAGGTGTCGACCGTCTTGTAGACCGGCCGCACGCCGAGGCGGTGGCGCAGCCAGCGCACGCCGTCCTCACCGGCCAACTCCGGGCGCAGCGCGGCGACCTGGCGGTCGGAGAAGCCCGACCGCTTGACCCGGCGCAGCAGCGGCTCGTCGAGCACGGGCGCGTGCACGACCTCGTCGCGCAGCTCCACCAGGGAGGCGATCTGGTCGATGAACCACGGGTCGATGCCGCTGGCCTGGTGCACCGCGTCGACTGACGCGCCGAGCCGGAGAGCGCGCTCGACGTTGTAGAGCCTGCCGTCGTGCGCGGTCCGCAGCGAGTCCAACATGGACTCCTGGGTCATCGTCTCCGGGTCGGCCTTGGTCCAGAAGCCCGCGTCCTTCGTCTCCATGGAGCGCAGCGCCTTGCCGAGCGCCTCGACGAAGTTGCGGCCGATCGACATGGCCTCGCCGACGGACTTCATCGTCGTGGTCAGTGTCGGGTCGGCGCCGGGGAACTTCTCGAAGGCGAACCGCGGCACCTTGACGACCACGTAGTCCAGCGTCGGCTCGAAGGAGGCCGGGGTCTCGCCGGTGATGTCGTTGGTGATCTCGTCGAGCGTGTAGCCGATGGCCAGCTTCGCGGCGATCTTGGCGATCGGGAAGCCGGTCGCCTTGGACGCGAGCGCGCTGGAGCGCGACACGCGCGGGTTCATCTCGATGACGACCATGCGGCCGTTGCCGGGGTGGATGGCGAACTGGATGTTGCAGCCGCCGGTGTCCACGCCGACCGCGCGCAGCACGTCGATGCCGACGTCGCGCATGTGCTGGAACTCGCGGTCGGTCAGGGTCATCGCGGGGGCGACGGTCACGGAGTCGCCCGTGTGCACGCCCATCGGGTCGATGTTCTCGATCGAGCAGATGACGACGACGTTGTCCTTCTTGTCGCGCATCAGCTCAAGCTCGTATTCCTTCCACCCGAGCACGCTCTCCTCGATGAGCACCTCGGTCACCGGGCTCTCGGTGAGGCCCGAGGCGGCCAACCGCTCCAGCTCGTCGTGCGTGTGCGCCATGCCAGAGCCAAGGCCGCCCATGGTGAACGACGGCCGGATGACGACCGGCAGGCCCAGCTCGGAGACCGTCTCGCGGACCTCGGCCATCGAGTGGCACACCCGGCTGCGCGGGGTCTCGGCACCGATCTCCGCGACGATGTTCTTGAACTTCTGCCGGTCCTCGCCACGCTGGATGGCGTCGATGTCGGCGCCGATCAGCTCGACGTTGTACTTCTCCAGCACGCCGCGCTCGTGCAGCGCGACCGCGGTGTTGAGCGCGGTCTGCCCGCCGAGGGTCGCCAGGATCGAGTCGACCGGGTGGCCCGCGTCGCGCTCGGCGGCGATGACCTTCTCGACGAACTCGGCGGTGATCGGCTCGACGTAGGTGGCGTCGGCGAACTCCGGGTCGGTCATGATCGTGGCCGGGTTGGAGTTGACCAGGCTGACCCGCAGTCCCTCCTCGCGCAGCACGCGGCAGGCCTGGGTGCCGGAGTAGTCGAACTCGCACGCCTGGCCGATGACGATCGGGCCGGACCCGATCACCAGCACGTGCTTGATGTCATCGCGTTTAGGCATTCGATCCGCCCTCCATCAGAGTCACGAACTGGTCGAACAGGTCGGCGGCGTCGTGTGGACCAGCCGCCGCTTCTGGGTGGTACTGCACGGAGAACGCGGGCACGTCGAGCGCGCGCACACCCTCGACGCAGCCGTCGTTGGGGCAGTAGTGGCTGACGACGGCGGCGCCATACGGGGTGTCGAACCGCTCCCCCGGCTCGCCCCGCAGGGCGAAGCCGTGGTTCTGCGCGGTGATCGCGACCCTGCCGGTGGCCACGTCGATCACCGGGATGTTGATACCCCGGTGCCCGTAGCGCAGCTTGTAGGTGTCCCGGCCGAGCGCGCGGCCGAGGATCTGGTTGCCGAAGCAGATGCCGAACAGCGGGATCCGCCGCTCCAGCACCGACTTCGTCAGCTCGATCGCGTGGTGCTGCGTGGCCGGGTCGCCAGGGCCGTTGGACAGGAACACGCCGTCCGCCTCGATCGCGAGGACGTCGTCCAAGGTCGCGGTCGAGGGCAGCACGTGGGTCTCGATGCCGCGCGCGGCCATCATTCGCGGTGTGTTGGCCTTGATGCCCAGGTCGATCGCGGCGACCCGGAAGCGGCGGTCGCCGTCGGCCTTGACCACATAGGACTCCGCCGTGGAGACATCGCCCGCGAGGTCGGCGCCGAGCATCTGCCGGCTTTGCCGGACCTTGCCGACCATGGTGTCCACATCGGTCAGGTCGTCGCCGGAGAAAACCCCGGCGCGCATGGCGCCCTGCTCGCGGATGTGCCTGGTCAGCGACCGGGTGTCGACACCGCTGATGCCGACGACGTTCTGGTCGACCAGCGCGTCGCCGAGGCCGCGGGTGGACCGCCAGTTCGACGGCACGCGCGCGGGATCGCGCACGACGTAGCCGGACACCCAGATGCGACCGGACTCGTCGTCCTCGTCGTTCCAGCCGGTGTTGCCGATCTGCGGGGCGGTGGCCACCACGATCTGGCGGTGGTACGACGGGTCGGTAAGGGTCTCCTGGTAGCCGCTCATCGCGGTGCAGAAGACGACCTCGCCGAAGGTGGTGCCGGTCGCGCCGAAGGCCTCGCCGCGGTAGACCCGGCCGTCCTCCAGCACCAATGCGGCGGCCGTCCGCGTGCTCCTACTCACCGTGCGGAACCTCCGGGGTCTCGGGCAGGGCGCGGACGGACCGCACCCAGTTCTCGTATTCGGTCTTGTCGTCGGCTCGGAAGCCGGTGTCGAACTGCTGGTCCTCGACCTGCCAGCGCACGACCAGCAGGCCGTCGCCGCCCATCACCTTGCCCGCGATCCCGGCCTCGGTGCGGGCGTCGACCACGGCGTCCGCCGGGATCCACAGTGGACTCGCGCCGAGCCGGTCGAACAGCACGCCCGCGGGCAGCAGGTGCGCGGTCGCCTCGGCGCGGAAGCCGATGTCGCCGACGGCGACCCGGTCCTGCCAGGACTTGTCGGTGACCGTGCTCGCGTAGACGCCGGTCAGCGGCGGGAGCAGGTCGCCCGCCTCGCCGCGCTGGACGAGGTCGAGCAGGCCGTCCGGCACCGCGGGGAAAGTGGGGAGAAACTTGGCCTGGCGGCGGGCGCGGTTGCGATAGCCCCACCACATCAGGCTCGCCAGCAGCAGGAATACCGCCAGCACGGCAAGGGAAAGCTGAAAACGTGTCATCGGGCGGCCTTCCCGTCCCGCGCGGTGACCTCGCCGCGCAGCAGCGTGACGACCACCGTGCCGGGCAGTTCCATGCCCTCGTACGGCGTGTTGGCCGCGATGCTGGCGAGGTCGGCGCCGTGGACCGTCCACCGGCCGTTCGGGTCGACCAGCGTCAGGTTCGCGGGCTCGCCGACGGCGATCGGGCGGCCGTGGTCGGGCAGACCGGCGATCTCGGCGGGACGCTCACTCATCACCCGCGCCACACCGCGCCAGTCGAGCAGGCCCGGCTCGACCATGGTCGCGACCACGATCGGCAGGGCGGTCTGCAGACCGAGCATGCCGGGGCGGGCCGCCGACCACTCGCAGTCCTTGTCCTGGTGGGCGTGCGGGGCGTGGTCGGTGGCGACCACGTCGATCGTCCCGTCGGCCAGCGCGGCCCGCAGCGCGGCGGCGTCGGTCGCGGTGCGCAGCGGCGGGTTGACCTTGTTGACCGGGTCGTAGCTGGTCAGGCGCGAGTCATCGAGCAGCAGGTGGTGCGGGGTGACCTCGGCGGAGACCTGGGTGCCCCGCCCCTTGGCCCAGCGCAGCACGTCCGCGGTGCCCTGGGTGGACACGTGGCACACGTGCAGGCGGGCACCGGCGTGGAAGGCCAGCAGACAGTCGCGGGCGACGATGGACTCCTCGGCGACGGCGGGCCAGCCCGCCAGACCGAGGCGTGCGGCGGTCTCGCCCTCGTGCGCCTGGGCGCCGACGGTCAGCCGCGGCTCCTCGGCGTGCTGCGCGATGACCGCGCCAAGCGCCTTGGTGTACTCCAGCGCGCGGCGCATGATCAGCGGGTCGGCGACGCAGAGGCCGTCGTCGGAGAAGATCCGGACGTTGGCCTGCGACTTGGCCATGGTGCCCAGCTCGGCGAGCTTCTCGCCCTTGAGCCCGACGGTGACCGCGCCGATCGGGTGCACGTCGACCAGGCCGACCTCGCGGCCGCGGCGCCAGACGTGCTCGACGATGACCGCGTTGTCGGCGACCGGATCGGTGTTGGCCATGGCGAACACGGCGGTGTAGCCGCCGAGCGCCGCGGCGCGCGAACCGGTCTCGATGGTCTCGGTGTCCTCGCGGCCCGGCTCCCGCAGGTGGGTGTGCAGGTCGACGAACCCGGGCAGCGCGACCAGCCCATCGGCGTCGATGACCTCGTCACCCTTGAGCCCGGCACCGATCTCGGTGATGACCCCGTCCTCGATCAGCAGATCGACGGGATCCTCGCCGTAGGGCTTGACGCCCCTGATGACCAAGCTCATGAACCTTCTTCCTCTCCAGCCAACAGGTGGTAGAGCACGGCCATGCGGACGTGCACCCCGTTGGCGACCTGTTCGGTGATGGCCGAGCGCGGCGAGTCGGCGACCGCGGCGGCGATCTCCATCCCGCGCAGCATCGGACCGGGGTGCAGCACGACCGCGTGCCCTGGCAGCATCCGCGCCCTCGCCTCGCTCAGCCCGTAGGCGATCGAGTACTCCTTCGCCGAGGGGAAGAAGCCGCCGTGCATGCGCTCGGCCTGCACCCGAAGCATCATGACCGCGTCGAGCGTCGGCAACTCGGCGTCGACGTCGTGGCTGACCTCGAGGCCGGGCACCCAGTCGGCGACCCCGACCGGCAGCAGAGTGGGCGGCGCGACCAGCACGACCTGCGCGCCCAGGGCGGTCAGCAGATGGACGTTCGAGCGGGCGACCCGGCTGTGCAGCACGTCCCCGACGATCGCGACCCGCTTGCCGTCGACCGATCCGAGCCGGTCCCGCAGCGTCGCGGCGTCGAGCAGCGCCTGGGTCGGGTGCTCGTGGGTGCCGTCGCCCGCGTTGACCACCGATGTGCCGACGTCGGCGAGCCAGCCCGCGAGGCGGTGGGCGGCGCCGGAGGCCGGGTGCCGCACGATGACGCAGTCGGCGCCCGCCGCGGCCAGCGTCAGCGCGGTGTCGCGCAGGGACTCGCCCTTGCCGACCGAGGACCCGGCGGCGGAGACGTTGACCACGTCGGCGCTCATCCATTTGCCCGCGATCTCGAACGAGGCCCTGG
This sequence comes from Actinokineospora sp., assembly GCA_035540215.1. Lineage (GTDB taxonomy): Bacteria > Actinomycetota > Actinomycetes > Mycobacteriales > Pseudonocardiaceae > Actinokineospora. Next base: position 26,223 of record DATLIA010000164.1, read on the forward strand.
TCCGGGTGGAGTTCTCGTAGAACATCGTGATGACGGTCCGGCCGCGCAGCGTCGGCAGCTTGCGGACCTCGCGGCCGAGCAGGGTCTTCTTCAGGCTGTCGGCCGTGTCGAGGATCGCCAGCGCGGTGGCCGGGTCGAGCCCGTCGGTGCTGAGCAGGTGCTTCACGCGCTCGGCTCCGATCGGCTGAGCAGGACCGCGTCGCGGCCGTCGGTCTCGGAAAGCAGGACGTTGCTGAACAACTGCTTCACGGGCTCGGCTCCGATCGGCTCAACAGCACGGCGTCGCGTTCGTCGGTCTCGGAGAGCAGGACGTTGACCTCCTCGGAGCGCGCTGTGGGCACGTTCTTGCCCACGTAGTCGGCGCGGATGGGCAGTTCACGGTGGCCGCGGTCGACCAGGACGGCCAGCTGGACCGCGCGGGGGCGGCCCGCGTCGCGCAGCGCGTCGAGGGCGGCGCGGATGGTGCGGCCGGAGAACAGGACGTCGTCGACCAGGATGACCAGCGCGTCGTCGATCCCGCCCGTGGGCAGCGCGGTCGCGCCGAGGGGGCGGGTGGGCTTGCGGCGGAGGTCGTCGCGGTAGAGCGTCACGTCGAGAGTGCCGAAGGGCACTTGTACGCCCGCGAAGTCTTCGATCTTCGCGGCGAGGCGCGCGGCCAGCGGGCCGCCGCGGGTGGGGATGCCGAGCAGGACGACGGGGCTCGCCCCGGAACCGCCAAGCGCGGTCTTCTCGATGACCTGATGGGCCATTCGGGCGACGTCGCGCGCCGAAAGCAGCTCGCGCCGCTCCGTCGGGTCTGCCGCGCCGCGGTCTCGCGACGCCACAGTGGACTCCTTCCCCGCCTCACGGGACGGGTATTAAAGGATGTCGATCAACCCAGCTGACCTGGGCTCACCGCGACGGTATCAGGCCGTTCGGAGCAGCCGCACGGGTGGTCTCGGGCACTCGACACAAGTGTCCTAGTCGGATCAGCTTGACCTGGTGACAACTCTGGGTAACCATTACTCAGCGTGTTGATTTGAAGCTACCCGCGGCAGTCCTTAGCGCCGACGGGGCAAACGAACGGAGAACCGCCGCATGGGCGACTACGCCAAGGCGCTAGGGGCCAAGCTCCGCGCCATCCGCCAGCAGCAGGGGCTGTCGCTGCACGGCGTCGAGCAGAAGTCCGGTGGCCGCTGGAAGGCCGTCGTGGTCGGCTCTTACGAGCGCGGCGATCGTGCGGTCACCGTGCAGAAGCTCGCCGAACTGGCGGACTTCTACGGCGTGCCGGTGGTTGAACTGCTGCCCGAGGGCCGGGTGCCGTCCGGCGCGGAGCCCGCGACCAAGATCGTGATCAATCTTGAGCGGCTGCAGCAGCTGCCCGCGGAGAAGGTCGGGCCGCTGGCCCGGTACGCGGCGACCATCCAGAGCCAGCGTGGCGACTACAACGGCAAGGTCCTCTCGATCCGCACCGAGGACCTGCGGTCGTTGGCGATCATTTACGACATGACGCCCGGCGAGCTCACCGAGCAGCTGATCGACTGGGGGGTGCTTCCGCCTGAGGCTCGGCCGTCGAAGGAAGACTGACCAGGCCCGCACACGCAGAAACACCCGACGCGCGCACGCGGTCGGGTGTTTCTCTGCGTTCTGGTGCTGGAGCGTTCTGGTGCTAGAGCGTCGCGCGAAGTTTGTCGGCGATGCCCGCGATCCGGCCGAGGACCCCGTTGACGAACCGCGGGGAGTCGTCTGTGGACAGCGTCTTGGCCAACTGCACGGCCTCGTCGATCGCCACCGCGTCCGGGACGTCGGTGGCCCACAGCAGCTCGTAGAGGCCCAGCCGGAGCACCGCGAGGTCCACGGCGGGCATGCGGTTGAGGGTCCAGCCCTCGGCGTGCTCGGTGAGCAGCTCGTCGATGCGGGCCTGGTGGGCCCGCACACCCTCGACCAGGGTGACGGTGTAGTCGTTCACCGGGGGCACGTCCGGCGAACCGACCCGGTCGGCCAACAGGGTGACCGGGTCGTCGCCGCGCAGGGCCGCCTCGAAGAGGAGGTCGACCGCGCGTTTGCGTGCCTTGCTGCGGGCGCCCATTATCAGCCGCTGACTCGGCCGAGGTAGCGCCCGTCGCGGGTGTCGACCTTGACCTTCTCGCCGGTGGTGACGAACAGCGGGACCTGGATCTCCGCGCCGGTCTCGAGCTTGGCGGGCTTGGTGCCGCCGGTGGAGCGGTCGCCCTGCAGGCCGGGGTCGGTGTGCTCGATCACGAGCTCGACCGAGGTCGGGAGCTCGATGAACAGCGGCGAGCCCTCGTGCGAGGAGACGATCGCGCTGCTGTTCTCCAGCATGTACTTCGCGGCGTCGCCGACGACAGTTGGCGTGATCTGGATCTGCTCGTAGGTGTCGCCGTCCATGAACACGTACTCGGAGCCGTCGTTGTAGAGGTAGGTCATCTCGCGGCGGTCGACGGTCGCGGTGTCGACCTTCACGCCCGCGTTGAAGGTCTTGTCGACGACCTTGCCCGTCATCACGTGCTTGAGCTTGGTCCGCACGAACGCGGGGCCCTTGCCCGGCTTGACGTGCTGGAACTCGGTCACGGGCCAGAGCTGGCCCTCGAGGTTGAGCACCAGGCCGTTCTTCAGGTCGTTGGTCGAGGCCACGAGCTAGATCTCCTGTGTTCGCGCGCGCATGGGGTGATCGTCCTTGGGCTGGGCACCCGTCAGACGACCATGAGCTGCTTGGTGGTCAGCGTGAGGAGTTCGGGACCGTCATCCCGCACGACGAGCGTGTCCTCGATGCGGACACCGCCTCTGCCGGACAGGTACACCCCCGGCTCGACCGTGACCGCCATGCCGGCCGAAAGTGTACCTTCACCGGTCTTGCTCAAAGCGGGTGCCTCATGGATCTGCAGGCCGACGCCGTGGCCGAGGCCGTGCAGGAAGTCGTCGCCGTGTCCGGCGCGCTCGATGACCGCGCGGGCGGCGGCGTCGACGGCCTGGACCTGCGCGCCCGGCGCCAGCGCGGCTCGGCCCGCTGCCTGGGCGGCGGCCACGAGGTCGTACAGCTCACGCTGCCAGTCGGCGGGCTCGCCGAGCACCAGGGTCCTGGTCATGTCCGAGTGGTAGCCATCGACCAGGGCGCCGAAGTCGAGTTTCACGAAGTCGCCGTGGCGCAGCACCGCGTCGGTCGGGTGGTGGTGTGGGACGGCGGAGTTGGCGCCCGCGGCGACGATCGACTCGAACGCGGGCTTGGTCGCGCCGTGGTCGAGCATCCGGTTCTCCAGGTCGCGGGCGACGTCGCGTTCGGTGCGCCCCGCGGCGACGCCGCCGTGCTCGATGAGGTCGGCCAGCGCGCGGTCGGCGGCGGCGCAGGCCATCCGCAGCGCCTCGATCTCGGTGTCGTCCTTGACCAGCCGCAGCCGCTCGACCAGGTTCGGCGCGCGGACCAGCTCGACCGACGGCGCGGCCTCGGCGAGCGCGTCGAGGCTGTCGACGGAGACGTGCTGGCTCTCGAAGCCTGTCCTGCGGTAGGCGGCGTCCTTGTCGGCGCGGCCCGCGAGCGCGAGGACACTGGCGCGGTCGATGACCTGTTCCAGCTCGGGCACCTGGCGGGCGCCCTGGTCGAGGTAGCGGCCGTCGGTGCAGAACACCGTGCGCTCCTCGTCCTCGGCGTGCAGGAGCAGCGCGCCGTTGGAGCCGGTGAAGCCGGTCAGGTAGCGCAGGTTCAGCAGATCGACGATGAGCAGGGAGTCCAGGTCGTGGTCCCGCAAGGCCGACCGCAGGGCGTCTCGCCGCCGCACATGTGCTTCAGGCATGGAAATGAGCCTACGACTCGCCTACGGATCAGGTGGGCCTACTCTCTGGTAGATGCGGACGTGGTTGGTGCGGGGTGTTGTGCTGGCGGTCGTGCACGCAGTCGCGGCGGTCTTCGTCGCGGCGCTGAAGGCCGATCAGCCGACCGGGCGGACGGTCATCGAGGCCGTGGTGCTGGGTGTGCTCGTCGGGGTGGCCGCGACGTGGGCGGCCGTCGACGGCTGGCGCGGGGTCCCCGACCGGGGTCGGGCGTGGGTCATCGCGGCGCTGATCGCGGGCTGGGGGTCGGCCGTCCTCACCGTCATCGGACGGGCGACGTTCGTCGACCAGACCAGCGCGAGCGCGCTGGGCCAGGCGCTGACTGGCGGGGCCGCGTTCACCGCGCTGCTGGTCCTGGTGCCCGCGGGTCTCGGGCTGGTGGTCGGGCCGCGCCTGGACCGTCAGGCGGGCGAGAAAAGCGCCTGATCACGGCCCTAGCCGCGGGCCCCGCTCATATTGGCCCCACTGCCGCGCGGTGACCCGCGTGACCGGCGACGCGTTGAGCGTGGCGACCGCGGGGTCGGCGAACGGGAACAGCTTGCCGCTGATCAGGAACCCCGTGCCGGAGTCCGACGCCAGCACCTTCGCCGCCGCTCCCACCCGCGCCTGGACCCGGTAGCCGTCCAGGCCCGGCACGCGGGTGTCCAGGACGCGCGCCGCGAGCTTCTCCGCGACCGCCCGCCGCTCGACGCGGATGAGGCCGTCCCGGGTGACCAGGTCGATCGTGCGCTCCGGCGACGGCACCGCGAACCCGACCAGCGCGGGCCCGGCGCGGGACGGGTCTTCGCAGGCACGTGTGCCGACGAGGTCGACGCCGAAGTGCGCCAGACCGGTCGGCGCCGCCTCCATACGGGTCGCCCGGACAAGGTCGACCGGGACCCGCTCGCAGGGATCCTCGATCGAGCGCGGCGCGTGGCCCTCGCCGTCGCGGACCAGGCCGGGGCCTTCCCGCCACGGCCCCGGGATCATCGCGGGCGGGTACGGCTGGGCACGGAACTCCTTGTCCCAGAACGTGATTCGCGTCCCGCCGTCGACCTCGTGGGCGATGGCGAAGGCCGCGAGCGCGTCGACCCACATGACGTCGACGCTGAACGCGTCGACCACCGAGCGCAGGCGGGCGTGCGTACTGGTGTCCCGCCGGAAACCCCCTGGGGCCAGGATCTCCACGTCGGCGGCGAAGCTGGGATCCTTGGCACGCAACACGAACTGGCCCGCGCCGTTCCACCCCGCGGCGGCGCCGGTCGTATCCGTGAACAGCAGATAGAACCAACCGTCCACATAGGATGCCGCGGGCTGACCGGCGCCATAGTCGTTGTCGCGCATATGGTTCCGCGACATGGCGACGATCGGCTTGCCCTGGTTCGCCCGGGTCCAGGTCCGCCCGTCGGGGCTGGTGGCGAGGCCGATCGCGCTGCCGTAGGGGTGATCGGCCTCGGCGCCGGTGTAGTACATGTAGTAGGTCGAGCCGACTTTGAGCACCGACGGGTCGCACACGTGCTGGGCGTCGAACCCGCTGCCGCCACCGGAGAACACCGGGACCGCCGCGCTGAACGGGCCGCCGGGCGAGTCGGCCTCGGCGAGCAGGATGTCGTCGCCCGCCGGGCCCGCACCACCGACCTGGCTGCACCACCACATCCGGTACTTGCCGCCGTCGGCCAGCAGGGTCGGCGCGTAGTTGTACGGGGCGCCACCGCCGCCCGCGGCGACGTCACCCGGGCTCTGCCGGGGCCGGTCGGCCGTCAGGGTGACCGGCGGCACCGGGCGCGGCTCAGGGGCGGGCGTCGCCGACGACGTCGTGGCGGCGGGCTTGGGCTCGCCTTCGGCGGCCGTGCACCCCGACACCAGTGCGGCGACCGCCAACAGCAGCGCGACGCGGGACATGGGGCCTTCCAGGATCGACTGATTGGTCGCCCAGTCTAGGGAAACCGTCGCCCGGATGGGTGAAATCAGGACTTGGCGTTGTCCGCCAGCCAGCGCAGTGCGAGGGCGTAGCCGGTGACTCCGAGACCGACGATGACACCCGCCGCGAGTTCGGAGATGTAGCTGTGGTGCCGGAACGCCTCGCGCTTGTGCACGTTCGAGATGTGCACCTCGACCAGCGGGACCGTCAGCAGCGCGCAGGCGTCGCGGACGGCGATCGAGTAGTGCGTCCAGGCGCCCGCGTTGAGGACGACCGGGATCCGCTGGTCGGCGGCCTCGTGCAGCCAGCCGACCATCTCGCCCTCGTGGTCGGTCTGCCGGACCTCGACGTCGAGACCGAGGTCCGCGCCGGTGTCCACACACAGGCTGACCAGGTCGGCGTGGGTCGTGCTGCCGTAGATCTCGGGCTCGCGGGTGCCGAGCCTGCCCAGGTTGGGGCCGTTGAGCACCAGGACCTTCACAGCAGCACCCCGCTCGGTCCACTCTCCACGGCGATGGCCGAGTACGCCGCCGCCAGCAGCGCCGGGTCCGGGCCTTCGAGTCGGCTGGGCTTGGCCAGCCCGTCGAGGACGACGAACCGGAGGACACCCGACTTGGTCTTCTTGTCGCCCAGCATGCCCTCGATGAGCTGCGGCAGCGCGTCGGCGTCGTAGCCGACGGGCAGGCCGATGCTGGTGAGGATCGAGCGGTGCCGGTCGGCGGTCGCGTCGTCCAGCTTGCCTGCCAGCCGGGCGAGTTCGGCGACGAAGACCATGCCGACGCTGACCGCCGCGCCGTGGCGCCAGCGGTACCGCTCGCGGCGCTCGATCGCGTGGGCCAGCGTGTGGCCGTAGTTGAGGATCTCGCGGAGGCTGGATTCCCGCAGGTCACTGGCCACGACGTCGGCCTTGACCTGGATCTTGCGCCGGATCAGCTCGGGGAGGACGTCGCCCTCCGGGTCGAGCGCGGCCTGCGGGTCGGCCTCGATCAGGTCGAGGATGACCGGGTCGGCGATGAACCCGCCCTTGATCACCTCGGCCATGCCCGCGACCAGCTCGTTGCGCGGGAGCGTGGTCAGCGTGGCCAGGTCGACCACGACGGCGGAGGGCTCGTGGAACACACCCACGAGGTTCTTGCCCGCCTCGGTGTTGATGCCGGTCTTGCCGCCGACCGCCGCGTCGACCATCGCGAGCAGCGTGGTGGGCACGTGGACCACGCGGACGCCGCGACATGGATGCGCGGCGACGAACCCGGCCAGATCGGTCACCGCTCCCCCGCCGAGGGCGACGACCACGTCGCTGCGGGTCAGGCCGGCCTGCC
>DATLIA010000165.1:0-13397 GCA_035540215.1 Actinokineospora sp.
GTTCCGGTTCGTCGACGAGATGGTGCGCCTCGAACACGTTCTCCGTGATCATCGACGTGCCGTCGGCGACGGCGGACAGCGCGATGGCCATCGGCTGCAGGTCGGTGGCGAAGCCCGGGTAGGGCAGCGTCACGAAGTCGACCGCCTTGGGCCGGTCGTGCTGCACGACGCGGAAGCCGTCGTCGAAGGTGGTGATCTCGGCGCCCGCGGTGCGCAGCTTCTCCAGGACCAGGTCCAGGTGGTGCGGGTTGACGCCCTTGACGGTGATGTCGCCGCACGTCATCGCGGCGGCGAAGGCCCACGTGGCGCCCACGATCCGGTCGCCGACGACCCGGTGGTCGGTCGGCTTGAGCGAGTCGACGCCGTGCACGGTCAGCGTGGAGGTGCCCGCGCCCTCGATCTTGGCGCCCATCTGCTGCAGCATGAGACAGAGGTCGACGATCTCCGGCTCCCGCGCGGCGTTGTCGATCACCGTGACCCCGTCGGCCAGCACGGCGGCCATGAGGATGTTCTCGGTCGCCCCGACACTCGGGAAGTCCAACCAGATCTGCGCGCCGTGCAGCCCCTCGGCCTCGGCCACGACACAGCCGTGCTCGATCTCGCTGGTCGCGCCCAGCTGCCGGAGCCCGTTCTGGTGCATGTCCAGCGGCCGCGACCCGATCGCGTCGCCACCGGGCAGCGCGACGACCGCGCGCTTGCACCGGCCGACCAGCGGCCCGAGCACGCACACCGACGCCCGCAGCTTGCCCATCGACGGCGAGTCCGCGCGGTGGTTCAGCTTGGCCGGGGTGGTGATGACGGCGGTGTCGCCGTCGAGCGACACCTCGCAACCGAGGCTCCGCAGGACGTCAGCCATCAGTGGGACGTCGAGGATCTCGGGGCAGTTCGTGAGAGTCGTCGTCCCCTCGGCGAGGAGTGCGGCCGCCATCAGCTTGAGCACGCTGTTCTTGGCCCCGACAACTTCGACTTCACCGACGAGCCGGGCGCCGCCGTGAACCTGGAAGTGCTCTGTCACGGACGCAATGATGCTCCTGTGCCTGCTCACCACCCGACGGGGGTCGCTATCGGACTCCTCATCGGATCAACGCCAGGAATCCGAGGCCGGGAGCCGGGGCGATGGCCCACGCGTCGGCCAGGTCGGGGAACGGTACCGGCCTGATCCGGTAGCTCTGGGAGTTGCTATCGAGTTCACCCCAGGTCGCCACCGTGCCATCGGCGAGCAGCGCGACTCCGCCGCCCCAGGTCGCGACCACGCCGGTCGCCGTGGTGATGTCGACCGTCCGGACAGGAGATGAAACCACGCAGTCGGTCTGACACGAGACGCCGGTTCCCAGCCGTCCCCAGCTGTTATCGCCCCAAGCCCACACCGCACCGTCCGAAGTGACCGCGAACGCCTGCGCCCCCCGCGTCGACGCCGACACGACACCTGCCAGCGAAGGGATCCGCTCCGGTGGGCACGCTGTCACGCAGCTAGTCACCCGGCCAAGCACCCCACGGTTGTTCAGGCCCCATGTCATGACCCCGCCGTCGGCCATGACGGCCATACCGCTGGAGCCCGCGGCCACGATGGTGCGCGCGCCCTTGAGCGCGGGCACCTGGACCGGTACCCACGCCTGCGCTGACGTACCGGTTCCCAGTTGGCCATCCGAGTTGTGGCCCCAGGCCCAGACGGTGCCGTCGGCCGCGACGGCGAACGCGGACAGGCCACCCGCCGCGATGTGCTTGATCCCGCTCAGGCCGGGAATCCGCACTGGTACCGGGTACGCCTTCGCCGTTCCGTCCGACTGGTCGCCCAGCCCCGTCCAGTACGCGAGGCCCCAGGCCCAGACAGTGCCGTCGTCGCGTAGCGCGAAGCGGTTGGAGCGGGTCCCCGCGACCTCGACGACATGATCGATGCCGACGACCGGCACCGGGGTGTCCGACGCCGAGCCCACCCAGCCGTTGCCGAGTTGTCCGACGCTGTTGTCGCCCCAGGCGCGAACCGTGCCGTCTGACCGCAACGCCAGGTGGTCGGAGACCGCCACGATGTCGGACAGCCCCCAGAGTTCGGACATGAACTCGAACGTGCCGGTGCCGTGCTCCCACGCCCTGACCGATTCCAGGACACAGTCCTGTTCGCACGGCTCGTCGGGAAGGGCGAAGTAACCCGCGAGGTCGGCGACGATGTGGGTCTTGCCCGCTTTGTTGACGACGGTGAACCGGTGATCGGCGTCGACTCGGGTCGAGACCGCGGCGAGATTGGCGACGGTGTCACCCTTGGGCAGGTTGAGGGTCGAATACATCGTGTACAGGACCTGCGTGTACTGGCCTGCGGTGAGGAATGTGTCCGAGGTGGCGTCGGTGCCGGTCACGTTGAGCACAGCCGACATCGCGTAGTCCGGCAGCGCGGTCTCGGGGTCGACCAATACAGCGGCGCCGGGGCCGATGGGCGCCCATTCCCCGCCGATGACGCCGATGCCCCTGCGGGTGTCGAGGATCCGGCGCGGCGCCACCGAGGTGAACTCGGCGCCGAAGTCCGGGGTGTAGAAGCCCTGCAGGTCGAAGATCAAGTGGGTGCTGCCCGCGTGGTTGTAGACCTCGACCTTGCGGTCCCTGCCGACCGGGATTACCGCGTGCGCGGCATACGCGTTGCCGGGCACCAGGTTCAGATTCGAGGCGGTGGGCCGCGCGCCGCCGTGTGGCCACGCGGTCACGAAGGTCGGCGCGGTGGCGTCCACGCCGGTCAGGTTGGCCGTCACCGCCGTCGCCGACGCGGGAATGACCTTCGACAGGTCGATGACCCGGGTGCCTGCCGGGCCGATCAGGCCCTGCCCGGGATGGCGGGTGTCGAGGACGCGGGTCTCGTGCGAGGTGAACAGCGCCGCCCCGTCCACGGCGTAGTACCCGGCGAGGTCGGCGATCAGTTGGACCGAGCCTGCGTGGTTGTAGAGGTCGATCCGACGGTTGGTGCCGAGTCTCACGGTGACCGCGTTCGGTCGGGTTTGTCCGGGCGACAGGTTGAGATTGGACGCCTCCGGCCGCACGCCCCCGGTCGGCGAGACCGTCACATACGTCGACGCTGTCGCCGCAGTCGCGGTGAGGGTGAGCACCACGCTGCCCGCCGAGGCGGGCACCCGGCCCGCGAGGTCCAGCGTAATCGTCCCCCCGGGCCCGACGGCGGACAACGGCGCGCCGAGACCGCTCCTGGTGTCCAGTACCCGGACCGGTCCGACGGCGGTGTACCGGAGGCCGTCGGGGACCTCCTGCGCTTCGGCCACGGTGAACCCGGTCAAGGACGCCGCCAGCGTCGTCGCGACGACCAGCACCCGCACCACTCGAACTCCGACCCCAGTCATGTGCCTATCGTCCCCAAGCGCGGTGTCCGCGCGCCCAACACATGGCGAAGAGCACACAGCGGCCGCGTCAGTAGGGTGGGGACATGTCGGTGCACATTACGAGGGTTTATACAAAGGTCGGCGACAACGGGACGACCGCGCTCGGGGACGGGTCGCGGGTTCCGAAGACCTCGGTCCGGCTGGCGGCCTACGCCGATGTGGACGAGGCCAACTCCAGCATCGGCGTCGCCATCGCGCTCGGGGGTCTGGCGCCTGACGTCGCGACCGTCCTGAACGCGGTGCAGAACGACCTGTTCGACGTCGGCGCCGACCTGTGCGCGCCGATCGTGCCGGACCCGCCGTATCCCGCCCTGCGGATCACCGAGGTCTATGTGACCCGCCTTGAGGGTTGGATCGATGAGTTCAACGACCGCCTGGAGAAGCTGAACTCGTTCATCCTGCCCGGTGGGACGCCGGGTGCCGCGCTGCTGCACGTCGCCCGGACCGTCGCCCGGCGCGCTGAGCGCAACGCGTGGGCTTTGCTTGAGGACGATGGCGAACGGACGAACATCCTGGCGGCCAAGTATCTGAACCGGCTGTCGGATCTGCTCTTCGTCCTCGCCAGGGTGGCCAACCCGGACGGCGACGTGCTGTGGAAGCCCGGCGCGCACGGCTGACCGACCACGCTGTAGTCGGTCGCTCACCCGCAGTATGAAGTGTGATCGAACTCACCGAATGCGACGAAAAGCTGCATATACTCCCCAGATCGAGCTCATCCGCGAGGACTGGGGACCGTGTGAGACGTCCGGCTTTCCTGATCGCTCCCGCAGTTCTCGCTCTGTCCTTGATCGTCGTCGGCGGCTCGGCTGACTCAGCCGAGCAGGCCGACGCCGTCTCTCTCTATCGGCCAATCACCCCGACCCGTGTGCTGGACACCCGTGTAATTCCAGGAAACCCGGTCGGCGCCGGTCAGGTGATCCGGCTCGACTTGGCGCAGCAGGTTCCCGCTTCAGCGACGGCCGTGGTACTCAACGTGACCGGGACCGCGCCGACCGGACCCACCTTCGTCACCGTCTATCCGCACGGCGTCCCGCGGCCGACGGCGTCCAATCTGAACCTCACCACGAACGACACCCGGCCGAACCTGGTCACCGTCGCGCTCGGCGCGGCGCGGGACGTGGATCTGTTCAACCACAACGGTTCCGTCCACCTGATCGCCGACCTGGCCGGTTACTACGCGACCAGCCCCGCCGACGCCGACAGCAGGTTCACCGCGCTGAGTCCGGCCCGTGTCCTGGACACGCGGCAGACGCAGTCCGTCGGGCCGGGGGCGACGCTGAATCTCGTGCTGGGCAACCGGATTCCGGTATCGGCGACCGCTGTCGTGCTGAACCTGACCGGTACCAACGCTTCCGCGGGCACGTTCGTCACCGCGTGGCCCACCGGACAGTTCCGGCCCGTCGCGTCGAACCTGAACCTGACGCCGGGGCAGACCGCGCCGAACCTGGTGACCGTGGCGGTCGGGACCAATCGCAGCGTCAACCTGTTCAACAACGCGGGAACCGTCGACCTGATCGCGGACCTCGCGGGCTTCTACACCGCGGAGTTCGGCGCGGGCTTCACCCCGGTCACGCCGAAACGCGTGCTCGACACCCGGACCGGCCTCGGCCCGCTCGGCGCGGGCGCGAAGCTGAACCTCAGCCTCGCCGGGTCCGTCCCGGCGAGCACGACCGGCGTGGTCATGAACCTCACCGGCACCGAGCCGACGGCCGCCACCTTCGCCGCGGCGTGGCCGTTCGGGGACCAGCAGCCGACCGTGTCCAACCTGAACCTCGCCCCAGGTCAGACCGCCCCCAACCTCGCCGCGCTCAGCGTCGGCCCGAACACGACCACGGTGCTGTACAACAACTCCGGCTTCCTGCACCTCATCGCCGACCTCGCGGGCTACTTCTCCCTCCCCCAGTTCGACTGCGGCGCGGGATGCGTGGTCGCATGGGGTTCCAACGAAAGCGGCCAGCTCGGCACCGGCAGCGTCGAACCAGGATCGGCCGCGCCGACCGGGGTCTACGGCCTGTCGAACGTCACCGCGATCGCGGGCGGGCGCAACCGCGGCTACGCGCTGCGCGCCGACGGGACCGTGTGGTCGTGGGGGCTCAACGCGAACGGGCAGCTCGGCACCGACTGGATCGGCCCGAAGTCGATCGTCCCGGTGCGGGTGACCGGACTCAACGGCGTGACCGCGATCGACGACCGGGTCGCGCTGCGTTCCGACGGGACCGTGCTGACCTGGGGCGGACTGCCGCCGGGAAGCTCCAACGTGCCGACAAACCTCGGCGTCACCGACGCGACCGCGGTGGCCACGGCCGTCACCGCGACGGGATACCTGCTGAAGGCCGACGGGACCGTGTGGTCCTGGGGCGACAACCTGATGGGCGCGCGGGGCGGCGGCCCGAACCTGCCCGGCGGTGTCACCCAGGTCGTCGGGCTCACCGGCGTCACCAAGATCGTCGGCGGCAACGCGGGCGGATACGCGCTGAAGAGCGACGGCACGCTGTGGGCGTGGGGCGACAACCGGGCGGGCCAGCTCGGCAACGGCCTGCCGTACGACCCGCGCTGCGTCAACGGCGAGCCGGGCGCGACGAACTGCTTCTCCAACGTCCCGGTGCAGGTGGCCGGGCTGACCGGTGTCACCGCGGTCGGCGCGGACGAGCGGCACGGGTTCGCGGTACTGGCCGACGGCACCGCGTGGGCGTGGGGCAACAACGGATTCGGCTCGCTCGGCGTCGGCAAGCAGTGCGCCGAGCTGTGCGAGACCACCACTCCGATGCAGATCGTCGGTCTGGCGGACGCGCGCTCCATCACCGCGACCGGCTACGGCGGCTACGCCACCGACGCGGCGGGCCGGGTCTGGTCATGGGGCGACAACTCGCGGGGCCAGCTCGGCCCGGTCACCGCGGGCGGGACCCACTCGACCGTCGCGAAGCGACTGGACACGCCGATCGGCGCGTCCGCCGTCGCGGGCGGCGACCTGGGTGGATTCGCCCTCGTCCCCTGAGCGGACCCACACTGTCCGGAAGCGACGCGCTCGATCGACGTTTCCAGGACGAGAGGAGCCGCGATGGACGTGACCGCCCAACGGGTGATCCCACTGCCACCCGACCAGGTGGCCGAGTACGCAATGGACTGGCGCCACGACGCCGAGTGGACCCAGGGCATCAAGCAGGCCGAACTGACCACGGAGGCGCCCGGCGGCGGATTCGGCGTCGGCGCCCAGGTGACGAGGACCGCGCACTTCCTGGGCAAGAGGATCGACTACGTGCTGCGGGTCGAGGCGTTCGAGCCGCCCAGCGTGCTGGACATGCGCTCGGTGGCGGGCCCGTTCCCGATGCACGTCACCTACCGGTTCGACGACCATCCCGATGGGACGCTGGCGAGCATCCGGATCCAGGGCGACGCGGGCGGCTACTACCGGTTCGTCGGCCCGCTGATGGCGCCCATGGTGCGCGGAAACATCCGAAAAGATCTACGCGATCTGGCCAAGCAGGTGTCCGGATGACGTCGGCCCGTTCGACGTCCCCATACAAGCCACCGATCTAGGAGTCGAGATGAAGTACCTGCTGTCGATCTACTCGAACCCCGCCAACTGGGAGACCCTGTCGGAGGAGGAGCGCGACGGGCTCATGGCCGAGTACGGCAAGTTCAGCCAGGAGATCGCCGAGTCCGGCGAACTGGTCGACGGCGCCCCGCTCGGCGACCCGTCCGCGGGCAACACCGTGCGGGTGCGCGACGGCCGGACCGACGTCGTGGACGGGCCGTTCGCCGAGTCCAAGGAGCACCTGGCCGGCTACTACATCGTCGACTGCGTCAGCCAGGAGCGCGCCGTCGAACTGGCCGCGAAGATCCCGGACGCCCGGTTCAACTCCATCGAGGTCCGGGCCGTGCTGGACATGGGCGGCCAGGAGATGTGAGTACCGACATCGAGGGCCTGCTGCGCTCCCTGGCGCCGCAGGCCCTCGGCGCCGTCCTGCGCGGCGGCGCCGACTTCGGTGCCGCCGAGGACGCCGTCCAGGAGGCGCTGCTGGCAGCGGCGCAGCAGTGGCCGGACGAAGGGGTTCCGGACAACCCACGCGGCTGGCTGATCCGGGTCGCCTCGCGGCGGCTGATCGACTGGCAGCGCCGGGAAGCCGCCCGACGCGGCAAGGAGGCGGCGTCAGTCGGCTGGGTGCCCTCCGACGCGCTGACCGCGCCCGCGGCCGACGCGGCTGTCGTGGCGGCCGACGACGGGCTGCGGCTGCTGTTCCTGTGCTGCCACCCGTCGCTGCCCCGCACCGCCCAGGTCGCGCTGACGCTGCGGGCCGTCGGCGGCCTGTCGACCGGCGAGATCGCGCGCGCGTTCCTGGTTCCCGAGGACACGATGACCCGCCGCATCACCCGGGCCAAGCGCAAGCTAGTCGAGTCCGGCCTGACCTTCGGCACCCCCGGCTCGCTGTCGGCCGTGCTGGAGGTCCTATACCTGATCTTCAACGAGGGCTACACCGTCAGCGCGGGCACCACCCTGCAACGCGCCGACCTGACCGGCGAGGCGATCCGGCTGACCCGGCTGCTGCACTCGCAGGCACCGGACGAGGGCGAGGTGGCGGGTCTGCTCGCGCTGATGCTGCTCACCGACGCCCGCAGCCCAGCCCGCCTGGATCGCGATGACCTCGTGCCGCTGGCCGAACAGGACCGCTCCCGCTGGGACCGTGACCGCATCGCCGAGGGCACGGCACTGATCTCGGCGGCCCTGGCCGCCCACGCGATCGGCCCGTACCAGGTTCAGGCCGCCATCGCCGCCCTCCACGACGAAGCGGCGCGGGCCGAGGATACCGACTGGCTGCAGATAGCGGCCCTCTACCGCGTGCTGAACCGGATCGCGCCGAGCCCGGTGGTGACCCTCAACCGAGCGGTCGCCCTGGGCGAGACCGATGGGCCACTCGCGGGCCTCGCCGTCCTGGACACGCTGGCGGACCCGCGGTTGGCGGGTCACCACCGGGTGGCGGCCGTGCGGGCGCACCTGCTGGAACGGGCTGGTGACCTGGTGCGGGCGAAGAAGTTCTACGAGAAGGCCGCGAAGGCCACCGCGAGCGCACCAGAACGCGCCTACCTGCTCGGCCGCGCCGCCCGCCTGAGCTGACGGGTCAGGAAGCCCAGGGCAGACGTCGGCCGGGCGGGGCGCTCTCCATCCACGACAGGAAGCCGGTCAGCGCGTCCGGTCCCATCGCGACCTCGACGCCCGGGTCCGGCGCGTCGGTGAGGTACTCGAACCGCAGGACGCGAGAACCAAGCGGCATGTTCGGGGTCTCGCCGCGTTCAGGTTCGCGGCGGTGGGCGATCTCCAGGCCGTGGCGCTGGATCACCCGGTCGGGGCCGGACCGCAGGCTCAGCGCGCGGAACCAGGCGAACTCGTCGCCGTGGTAGCGGCCGACGCCGAGGTGCCAGCCCTTGCCGGTGTCGTCGATGCGGGTGCGCAGCGCGACGTGAACGCCGCCCGCGCGAAGAAGGCGCAGGCGGCGCAGGACCAGCAGGAGCAAGACGACGAGCACGACGGCCAGGACCAGCACGACCACATTGCTGATGTCCACTGGCCGCTCCCCGCCGCTAGGCCTTCATCAGGCTGACTGCTCGGCGGCGCGCAGGCGGGCGGCTGCTCTTGCCCGCTCGTCGGCGTCGTCGGCGGTGAGCGCGGACCGGGCCTCGGTGACGTCGATCTCACCGGCGAGTTCTGCGGACTCGGCGAGGATGCTCACCGAGTCGGCGGTCACCGACAGGAACCCGCCGTGTACCGCGGCAACCACGGCGTCGCCGTCGGTGGTGATGACCTTGACCACACCGCCTTCGACGAGCTGACCAAGGACGGGCTCGTGACCAGGCATGATGCCGATCTCACCCTCGGTGGTCTGGGCGACGACGAACGTGCCGGTACCCGACCACAGGCGTCGTTCCACGGCGACCAGCTGGACGGACATCTCAGCCACGCGTATCTCCTTATGCTCGCGGTTCCGCCGCAGTCTAGTTGGTCGGGTGACAACCTCCCCAGCCAGGCCGGTGTCGAACTGGGTGACAGAGATGCCACTTACCGGGGGTGATTGATGAGCGATCCCGACGACGAGTTCACCGACTTCGTCGCCCACCGCTCAACAGCTCTACTACGCACCGCGTACCTGCTCTGCGGTGGGGATCGAGCGGCGGCCGAAGACCTGCTCCAGGACGTCCTGGAGCGCGCGTACGGCAAACGCCGACGCGTCAAGGGCGGACTGGAGCCCTACGTCCGAGCCGCCCTGGCCAACGCCTCGGCCAACCGCTGGCGCACAAAGTCACGGCGTGTGCGCGAGGCCCCGCTGGACCAAGCGGGCGAACCGGGCGTACGCGGCCCGGAGTCCGGCGTCCTCGACCGCGACCAGGTCGCCCGCGCACTGGGCGAGCTGCCCGCGCGGATGCGGGCGGTGCTTGTCCTGCGCTACTTCGACGACCTGTCCGAGGCCGACACCGCCGCAGCGCTCGGCTGCTCCACCGGCACGGTCAAAAGCCAGACCTCCCGCGGCCTGGAGCGGCTGCGCACCCTGATCCGCGAGAAGGAGCGAACCTGATGGATCCCGAAGACCTCACCCGCGCCCTCCGAGGGGCGACCGACACCCTCGAACCCCGCCCCAGCTTCACCACCGACGTCATCCGCGGCGGCAAGCGGCGACAGGTCCGCCACCGCGTCGCTATCGCGGGCGGACTGGCCGCGCTGGTCGGGATCACCGGGGGGACCGCGGTGCTGCTGTCGCCCTCGCCGAACAGCCTGCCGGGCCAGGAGAACCAA
Source organism: Actinokineospora sp. (assembly GCA_035540215.1). Lineage (GTDB taxonomy): Bacteria > Actinomycetota > Actinomycetes > Mycobacteriales > Pseudonocardiaceae > Actinokineospora. Next base: position 10,159 of record DATLIA010000165.1, read on the forward strand.
AAGGACCTATACGACTTCTCGATCCTCAACGGCCCGACCCGGGGCGACCTGGCCGGTGACCAGGCGTACCTCGCCCAGGTGATCCAGGCTTGGCAGAAGGGCATCGAGGTGTCACCGTCCAAACCGACCGGCACCAACCAGCTCACTGGATCGCCGAAGGTCATTTGGGCGGGGACGACCCCGGTGGGCAAGGCCGCCATCGTGGGGCAGGCAGGCGAGACCAAGGACCGGTACTTCAGCGGCGACGGCTCTCCCCTGCCCACGATGGGACCCGCGTTCGGGCTGGTCACCGGAGACCAGCCGACTCTGGTGAATGAGGTGCCGTTGTTCTCCGCCACACCGCCCACGTTCTTGTTCGGCCCGCAGGACGTCATGCTGGTCTCGCTGAACCCGAAAGCCGAGTTCGTGTCGAGTTGGACCGTCGGTCATGACGGCAAGGGAAACCGCGAGTGGAACAACCTGAACCCGACAGACGGTGACCCGAGGCTGATACAACTGCCGAACGGCACCGACCCGCGGACCGTTCGGGTCACCGATCTCAAGGGCCTGCAGGCAGGAACGAGCTGGATGGTGCGGCCGTCATCGACCTACGGCGAAGGCGCCGACCGCCAGTCCAAGCCCATCCCGAGCCGCACCCTCGATTGGCCCCAGCAGCCGTTGCGCGTCAACGGCGCTGTCGGCGCGGAGCTGACCGAATCGCACGACGCGATGGTCGCCAAGGGCATGGCCGACGCGCAGGAAATGGCTCAGGTAACCGGCTTCCAAGCCATAATCGACCTGCCTGACGGCCGGTCGCTGGTCGGCTTCGAATACGTACCCGACTTCACCGGCAGCCGCTTCTACGCCGCGATCACCGACCGCTCGGGCAAGGTCGAGTCGATCACCTACGGCGGCAGGCTGAACAAGGACACGGTGTCCGCGAAAGTGCGGCTCGACGAGGGCTGGTTGGTCGCCGCGTACGGCGCCACCTTGCGCTACCGGACAGCCCCGAACGCCCCATGGACCGCCGCGGGCAGGGACGCGGCGCTGCTGCCCACGACCGCGACACAGCTTGAGGTCACCGTGGACGGGCAGACACCTAAGGTCGTCACGCTGTAGGGAACGCGAGAGGGGCGGTGTCCGCGATGGACACCGCCCCTCTCGCGCAGCGCCTTCAGTCGATTCCGAGCTTGGCGCAGAACATGCGGACGGCAGTGACAGCGTCAGCAGCGGACTCCTCAGCCTCAAGATCCGGATGATCCAGCAGCAGCTGTTCGACATACGCCGAAGGGCCTTGAGCGTCCGGAACCGCGAAGTTGGCACTGAGGTCGTGCAGCGCGGTCTGGATTTCTCCTACCAGGTCATCCCCGAAGTGAAGTGCGACCAGTTCAGCGGCACGATCGGGGCCACCTTCGTCATTGTGCAGCAGCACAAACGCCAGGTCGTACCAGTCTTTCGGCTTGCGACGGCTGTGCGCGGCAGCGGTTTTCGCAAGCAGGAATCCGGCGAGTCCGGCCATATAGACCTGGACAGCGCGAACCTCGCCGTCGTCAACAGCGGTTAGTTCCCGGACAACTCGGTTTCGAGTAGCGAAACGCGTCCCACGCAGGTTCGCGGCACCCAAGGCGTCGCAGCCATCAAACTTCACTGTCGCTCCGGCGGGAGTATCTGCAAGATCAGCCAGAAGCTCGAACTTCACGACCGCCCGCGCACCGGGCGCCCGGGACTCCCACCGCCAGACTCGTTCATTGTCCGGTTGGAAGTCCGCCTTCCGAAGCGCGTGACCTGGACATCGACATCGGTCGTGCCCGCGTGGGCGACCGAGGCACCCGAGCACAGTAGCTCTGGCACCAACCCGCCGAGCACAACGAACTCGGGCAACTCGCCATAATGGCCAACCACACGCACGAGAGCCAGCTCAGCGGCCGCGCGTGCCGCACGCGAGCGCTGCTCTTCTTCAACCACGGGTCATTTCCTCACGTAGATGCTCAGCAGCGTCCTCTCCACGGACTCCTGCGATACGCAAATCGGCATAGGCCCGAGGCCAAGGCACACATATCAACGCGATGTCGACCGGAGTAGACAATGCGGCTGTGCCCGCACTCGGGAAGGGCCGTAATCGCAGTCGTCCTCCCGGCACGGGCACCAGCCCTACCGCAGCCGCCACCGCGGCCAACTCGACCGCGTTTCGAGCCTCGACGTAGATCTCCAACGGAGACACCTGCGTCTGCGTCGGCGCGAACACGGCCGCAGCGAGAGCACTGGTCGCCGCCCACCTTGTTCCTGCGACCGTCCACACGGCGCCCAGACGTGCGGCGTCGGCAACGGGGTCCCGCCAGACCACGCCGACCTGAAGCTGAATGGCCGATCGTCTCCCTGCCACGTAGTCGGCGTAGGCGTCCAACAATCGATCGAAGTCGGCCACACGTCTGGCCGAGTTGCGACCACGCGCTGCGTCCGCTTCAAGAAGACCCTGGTTCGTGAGCACGCCCAGTGCCTTGGACACAGCGCCCTCGGACAACGCCGTCCGGCCGCGAACCTCGGAGACCGTCGCACGAGTGCCTGTCAACAGGGCTTCGACCACCGCACCGGTGGCCGAGGTCCATGGAGGCGCTGATGCGGGCGTCGTTGCTCGCTCCCCTGTACGGGAGACGACAACAGTCCCGACGGCGAACTCGGCGGCGCCTGATCCGTCGATCCACCCGACCCCGGCTGCGGACGCGACGGCCCGACCACCTTGAGACATATCCGGCGCCACTAGGACATCGGGCCTAGGCACGACGTCCAGCGCTTCTTTGACCTGCCTCGGCCAGCCCCGATCCAGTTGTCGGACGCGTGCCGAAGTGCCTGCGATGACCAGGTGAACGTCGCGCCCCTCACGGCCGACAACGTCGACTTCAACCCCTGCGGGCAACACCGCGCGCAATGCGGCGACACCGTCCATCTGCCATCACCACCAATACCTCACGAAAAGAGATACCTCACTGTATCAGTGAGGTATCTAAATTGCTGAGGATTTACCCCGAACGGGACGGCTGACAACCGACAAGGGGACTGAACGGCCGGGATCGGCCATCGCGCGGCGGGTGGCGCTTGAGATCAACGCTTGCTGACAGCGGAAGGGGCGGTGTCCGCAATGGACACCGCCCCGTTCGTACTACCTAAGAACTAGTTCTTCTTGCCGGTCAGCTCGAAGTACTTGCGCTCCAGGTCGTCCAGTCCACCGATGGACAGGAAGGCCTGCTCCGGAACGTGGTCGT
>DATLIA010000166.1:0-1844 GCA_035540215.1 Actinokineospora sp.
GAGCCGGTCACGTAGATCGACGACTGCGTGCCATCGCTCTTGGTGAACTTCTTGTCGACCAGCGCGTCGTAGACGTACTGCAGGTTGTGCTTGGCGACCCTCGGCGCGCACTTGTCGGCCAGGCCGTACACCGCGCCCTCATCGAGGCTCTGGTCGAAGCCGACCATGTACAGCGGGTGCAGACGGCTGTGGATCTGCAGCGTGCCGTCGGTCTGGATGTTGTAACCCTTGAGCCAGGTCGACGGGTTGATGCCGTTGACCACGGTCGTGTTGGTCATGTCGGCGGGGCTGGCCGCCGCGGTCAACAGCAGTTCATTGTTGCGCTTGTTCCACTTGGCGGCGTTCGCGTGATTGGGCATCATCGCGGCGGCCAGGCTGAGCAGGCCCGCGTTCCAGCTGTTCTCCTCGGCCTTGCTGTCACCCGGCGTCGCGTCCGTGCCGTTGCGCCAGTACTGGTAGAGCAGGTTGCCCGACGTACCGATCAGGTAGGTGTCGTTGCCGGTGATGAGCCGGTCGGCCTCCGACTCCATCATCTTGGCGACCTTGGTCCGGTCGTCGGCGGAAAGCTGGTCCCACAGCAGCCACGCCGCCATGCCGTCGTAGTAGGCCCACAGCGCGCTCTGCCAGACGTGACCCCACCGAGTCGCCGTGTCCGTGTTGTTCGCCCGATGCCGCGCGGCGAGCGTGCGGATCAGGTTCTTCGTGCGGATGGTCGCCCCGGCCGCGGTCAGGCTCGGCGAATTCCACACACCCAGCTTCAACGCGACCGCACCCGTCACCGCGGACATACCCGGGTAGCGGATCTGAGACTCGCCGGTGCCGCCGAGATTGAGGTACCCATCGGGCATGTAGTACGTGTACGTGGAGGCGTACTTCGGGCCGATCAGGTACTTGGCGGCGTTCTGCAGGATCTTCTTGTTCCGAACGCCCGCGGCGTCGGTCGCGCCGTAGGTGCCGAATTTGGTCCAGTCGATCGCGACCACATCCGTGCCGGACGCGACCGCGACCGCCTGTGGCGCGGCGGAAACCGCGGTGATGGTGGCGCAAAGGACGGTCACGGCGACCGCGGAGCGAACGAGTCTGGCTAGCCGCATGTCGACCTCCGTTCACGAAGTGAGGGGATTCACACCCCCAGGTGGGTTGAGGTATGACATCACCTCACCCGCCGCGTCGCGTTCCGGTTGTTCCGGCGGAATTTGCTCGAGATTCAGCCGGACCCGGACCGTGGCGGCGATGGCGGAAGCCCCTGACCAGGTCGAACTGTCCCCGTCGGCCAGCGGATGGCCGTGGTGTGCAGGCAGGCGGGGTCCAGCGCGTCGAGGCGGGCGCGGATCTCGCCGAAGGGCACACCGGTGAACGTCTGCCGTGCGGTGGTGTCGACCATGCGCCGGACGGCGGCGTCCCGGCAGCGCACCATGGCGGCCTCGTCGCCATGGTGGAGGCGGTGCTCCCGGCGTCAGGCGGTGCCGTTGAGCAGGGCTGTGTTGTTCCAGTGGTCGGCTGTGACGGTTCGCCGGACGGCCAGTTCGCGCCGGTCGGCGGCGGTGACGCACCAGACCACCACGATCCCCGAGTCGAAGCCCGCGGCGATCTCCGCGTCGGCGGCGATGGTGGTGAGTACGGCCAGGGTCTCGTGCATCTCGTAGCTGAGCGGGCCGACCCCCAGTGGCAGGAGTACGACGAGACAGTCGTGGCCTGTTGTCACGTCGCGCAGCGGCACGATCCGGGTCTCGCCGCCGAGGACGGCGGCGACCTGTCCGGCGAGCTTGCCACCGAACCCGTCGACCAGGGCGAACGCCGCCCCGAGGTTCCGGCCGCGGCGGCTCGGCGAGGTCAGGTAGGTC
>DATLIA010000167.1:0-16603 GCA_035540215.1 Actinokineospora sp.
AAGATCGCCGACGACGGCGAGATCCTGGTCAAGGGCGGCGTGGTGTTCCAGGGCTACTGGAACAACGAGGCCGCGACCAAGGAGGCCGTGTCCGCGGACGGCTGGTTCGCCACCGGCGACCTCGGCTCGATCGACGCCGACGGCTTCCTGGCGATCACCGGCCGCAAGAAGGAGATCCTGGTGACCAGCGGCGGCAAGAACGTCGCCCCCGCCGTCATCGAGGACCGGATCGCCTCGCACCCGCTGGTCGGGCAGGCCATGGTCGTCGGCGACGGGCAGAAGTACATCGCCGCGCTCATCACCGTCGACCCGGACTACTTCACGTACTGGAAGACCACGGTCAACAAGCCCGCGAGCGCCACGGTGGCCGACCTGGTCGACGACCCGGAACTGGTCGCCGAGGTGCAGAAGGCGGTCGACGAGGGCAACGCGGCGGTGTCGACGGCCGAGTCGGTGCGCAAGTTCCGCATCCTGGCCGCCGAGTTCTCCCCCGAGACCGGCCACCTGACGCCGTCGCTCAAGCTCAAGCGGCGCGTGATCATGAAGGACTTCGGCGCCGAGGTGGACAGCCTGTACTCCTAACTCACCCGAACGGCCCAATCCGGCCTACGCTCACGGGGACGGACCAGCACTGACGGGAAAGGCGCGGCGCCCATGGGACGGCACTCCTCATCGGTGAGGGCCAAGCTCAGCCCGCGCTCACCCGTCGTGCTGCTGGCGGGACTGCTCGTGGTCGCGCTGCTCGGCTGGTTCGTCTTCGGGTTCGTCAAGGACCGGCTCGGCGGGCCCGACTGCGCCGAGACCACCGTCCTGCAGGTGACCGCCGCCCCGGATGTGGCGGGCATCGTCGACGCGGCGGCCAAGCGCAGTGTGGACGCGGACGCCGCGGAGTGCTTCCGGGTCGCGGTGACCAACCGCGACTCGGCGGCCACCGCCGAGTCCCTCGCCCTGTCCGACGGCACCGAGCTGCCCGACGTCTGGGTGCCGGAGTCGACCCTGTGGCTGCACCGCGCGCAGGACAAGGGCGCGTGGAACACCCCGGTGCAGGGCACGTCGATCGCGTCGTCGCCGGTCGTGCTCGCGCTGACCGACGACACCGCGACCGCGCTCGGCTGGCCGGCCAAGCAGCCGACCTGGGCCGAGGTGCTCGGCCCGGACGCGGCCACGGTGCGGATCGGCCTGCCGGACCCGGCCCGCGACCCGGTCGGGGTGTCCCTGCTCATCGGCGTGCGCGCGCTGACCACCACGGCCGCCGACCAGGCCGCGGCGATGACCGGCCTGCTGCGCAGGCTCTCGGCCAACACCCTGCCCGCCGCGGCCGACCTGTTCACCCGGCTGCCCGGCGGCACCAGCCCGGCCGAACCGCTCGGGGCCTTCCCGACCTCGGAGAACACCCTGCTGCGGCACAACGTGAAGGACTCCGACGGGCAGCTGGTCGCGGCGTACGCCAACCCGGCCGTGCCGTCGCTGGACTACCCGTACACGGTGCTGCCGAAGGCGACAGACGCCAAGCGCGGGGTCGCGCAGAAGTTCCTCAGCAGGCTGCTGGAGTCCGCGTCGGTCACCTCCTTCGCCGAGGCGGGCTTCCGCGCCCCGGACGGCAAGGCGCTGCGCGACCGCTCGCAGGACAAGCGCACGTCGGTGGCCCCGGTCGACCAGCTCGCCCTGCCGACAGCCGCCGACATCGACCAGCTGCTCAACCAGTGGGCCGGGGTCAACCTGAACTCGCGGATGCAGGTCCTGCTCGACGTGTCCGGCTCGATGAACCAGCCCGTGCCGGGGACCGGGCTGACCAGGATGGCCGTCACCCTCAAGGCCGCCGAGCTGGGTATCGGGCTGTTCCGGCCGACGTCGAAGTTCGGCATGTGGCTGTTCTCCACGAACCTCGACGGCGACAAGGACTACACCGAGCTGCTGCCGGTGGGCACGGTCTCCGACCAGATCGCGGGCGGCGCGCTGGACAAGCTGCGCGGGGTCAAGGCGCTGGAGAACGGCGCCACCGGGCTCTACGACAGCGTGCTGGCCGCCTACCAGTCGGCGCGGGCGAACTGGGAGCCCGGCCGGATCAACCTGGTGATCGTGCTGACCGACGGCAAGAACGAGGACCGCGACGGCATCAGCCGCGAGCAGCTGCTCGCCGAGCTGGGCAAGCTGCAGGACCCGCGCAGGCCGCTGGTGATCGTCGGCATCGGCATCGGGCCCGACATCGACGTCGCCGAGCTGGACGCGATCTCGAAGGCCACCGGCGGCCAGGCGTTCACCACCCCGGACCCGACGAAGATCGGCGATATCTTCTACGCCGCGCTGAGCAAACTCCTGTGCCAGCCGCCGGGCTGCAAGCCCGGCTCGTGATTCGTTCGCGAGAATAGGCCGAACGGGCCGCGAACAGTAGCCGATCGGTTTCCCGGCGGAGTTTGTCGCGACGGACAATCACCATTGTTCGGATAAACAAACGGCCGGACCGCCACCTTTATGGCGTCGGTCCGGCCGAGTCGTTTCACACGGGAAATCAGGGAGCGGCGGCGACCGGCGTCGGGGTGAAGGTCAGGTCCATCTTGTTGCCGGGGCCCGACATCATCGAGGTCAGGATCGGGGTCAGCAGGCCGCAGCGGGTGAACGACGGGATGACGAACTCGCCGCCGATGCCCATTGGCTTGGCCAGGTCGACCGGGGTGGTGTTGACCAGCTTCGCCACGGAGTCCGCCGAGGTGGTGCACCCGGCCGGGACCAGGTTGACGTTGGGCAGGAAGTCCAGGCTCAGCTTGACGATCTGGAGCTTGAAGTAGCGGTTGACCTGCACCTTCCCGTCGATCAGGCCGCCGTCCATCGGCTTGGTGGTCACCTGCCGGACGATGGCGGTGTAGGGCACCGCGTTGAGCAGCTTGCCCTTGGAGACCAGGTCGGGGATGGTCGTCTCGCCGGTGATCTTCCAGTCGGCGAAGTCGATCTGGCCGACGAACTTGGCCCCGGCCGGGATCGGCACGGTCAGCCCCGGCTTGGCGATGGTGGTGGTGCCGGTGATCGTCCAGGCAAGTGGCCAGATCGGGTCGGCGGAGGCGACCGGAGCCACGGCGAGCCCGGCGGCGACGGCCACGGGCAGCACGAGGTAACGGATCAATGCGCGCATGCGGAACAACCCCATTCGGTGTCCAGGGCAGGGAAAGGCACATTCGCGGTCAACCTACTGACCGGTAGACAGCCAGATTACTCACGCACACACCAATGTCAACGCATGATTTCATCCAGCGTCGGCAGCATTACGACAAATGGCTTAGTGACTAATTGCACTAGGATGGAAGGGGCTCTGTCCAGGAAACTCGGCGATGAGGCGACGGCAAATGGGACGACACTCCTCCGGCCGGTCCGGCGGCGCTCGGTCACCGGTCATCGGGCTCAGCGCCGTGCTCGTCGTGGCGCTCGTGGGCTGGCTGAGCTACGCGGTGCTCACCAAGACCCTTGGCTCCTCCGACTGCGACACCGTCACCCCCGTCACCGTCGCCGCGGCCCCGGAGATCGCCCCCGTCCTGGCCCAGGTCGCCGCCGACATCCGGGCAGCGGGCGAGGAGTGCTTCGAGGTCACCGTCGCCAACCGCGACCCAGAGGCCGTGGCGAACACCCTCGCGGTCTCCGACGGCTCGCCCCCGCCCGACGTGTGGGTCCCCGACTCCACCCTCTGGCTGCGCCGCGCCCAGGCCGCGGGCGCCTGGCGAACGCCGGTCACCGGCACCCCCGTCGCGTCGTCCCCTGTCGTCCTGGCCGCGACCGAGGAGGTCGCGGAGGCCGCGGGATGGCCCAAGACCCGGCCGACGTGGCGCGACGTCCTTGGCGGAGCGGGCGCGGTCGGCTTCCCGGACCCGACGCGCGACTCGGTCGGCACGATCGCCCTGTTCGCCATCGCGACCCAGGGCGGCGACGAGAAGGCCACCACGTCGACGCTGCGCGGGTTGTCGGCCAACATCGAGGCCCGCTCGCTCGACCTGTTCCCCAGACTGCCCGGCACGACAGGATCAGCGCCGCCGCTGTCGGCATTCCCCACATCCGAACTGGCGGTCCTGCGGCACAACGTCAAGCAGACCCTGGCCAAGACAGTCGCGGTGTACCCGGAGCCCGCCTTGCCGCCGCTGGACTTCCCGTTCGTCGTGCTGCCGACCACCCCCGACGCCAAACGCCCGCACGCCGACCGGCTGCTCGCCCGTCTCCTGTCCGACCCCACCCGGACCCTCCTCGGCGCGGCCGGACTGCGGGCCCCCGACGGCACCCCGCTGCGCGACCGCCCCGCCGACGACCGCGTCACCGGCGATCGCGTCGCCCCAGGCGCGCTGCCCGACCCCGACGAGGTCGACCGGGTCCTCAACGAGTGGGCCGGGGTCAACCTCAGCGCCCGCATCCAGGTCCTGCTCGACGTGTCCGGTTCGATGGCCGAACAGGTTCCCGGCACCGGCCGCTCCCGCATGTCCCTGACCCTGGACGCGGCCGAACTCGGCATCAAACTCTTCAAGCCGACGACCAAGATCGGCCTCTGGCTATTCTCCACCAAGCTCGACGGCGACAAGGACTACAAGGAACTGCTTCCCGTGCGCCCAGTCAGCGAACACCTGGCGGGAGACGGGATCCAGGTCGTGCGGTCAGCCGAACAGCGCATCGGCGGCGCCACCGGCCTGTTCGACAGCACACTGGCCGCCTACCGGTCGGCGCGGCAGAACTGGGAGCCCGGCCGGATCAACCTCGTCATCGTGCTGACCGACGGCAAGAACGAGGACCGCGACGGCGTCAGCCGTGAGCAGCTGCTCACCGAACTGGCCACCCTGGTCGACCCCAAGCGCCCCATCCCGATCATCGGCATCGGCGTCGGCCCGGACATCGACATAGGCGAACTCCAGGCGATCAGTGGCGCCACCGGCGGCAACGCGTTCGCCACCCCGGACCCGTCCAAGATCGCCGACACCTTCTACACCGCGCTGAGCAAGCTCCTGTGCCAGCCGCCGACCTGCAAACCAGACCAAGGCGAGTGACGGCAGGCCCTCCCCACCCGCGCTACCGGCTGGTAACTTCTCCAGTCTGGACCGTCTCACAGAGGATTAGCGATGAGCTTCGACGAGGTCCGCCGGAACTGGACCCGGCTGGGCGAGCAGGACCCCTTGTGGGCCGTCTACGTCGCACCCGACAAGCGGGGAAACCGCTGGGACACCGACGAATTCCTCGCTCTTGGCAAGCCCGCCGTGGCGAACACCCGCGACTGGTTCGGTCGCATCGGCCTCCCCACGACGTGGTCGCGCGTCCTCGACTTCGGCTGCGGCGCGGGCAGGCTGTCACAGGCACTCGCCGCTCATGCGGACAGCGTGGTGGGCGTGGACGTCTCCGCGCCCATGCTGAAGACGGCCCGCGAACTCGACCGCACCGACGGAAAGTGCGAGTTCGTCCTCAACGAGGCCCCCGACCTCAAACGCTTCGCGGACGGGAGCTTCGACCTCGTCTACACCGAACTCGTGCTGCAGCACCTGCCCGCCAACGTGATCGAGGGCTACCTCGCGGAGTTCATGCGGGTGCTGCGCCCAGGCGGATCGGCGATGATCCACTGCACGACGCGTCCACTATGGACTTTCAAGGGCGCGGTCTGGCGGATCGCTCCGCAGGCCGTAGTCGGCTGGGCACAGCGGAAACTGCTCGACTACCCGGCGCCGATGCTGATGACACCAATGGCCACGGATCGGGTAACGGCGATCATCGAGGCGGGCGGCGGCCGAGTCGTCGCCACCCAGACCGAGGACGACCCCGCCACCCACTGGCGCGCCCACCGTTACGCGATCACCAAGGACGCTTAGAAAAGCGGGTCAGCCCCGCGTCCACTGTGGACGCGGGGCCGACCGTGCTACAGCCTAGAACCAGCCGATCCAAGGGCCTGACGAAGGCGCGGACTGCTGCATGCAGTGGTGGATGATGTCCGGACCCCAGGCGCAGACCCGGAGGCGCCCATCCGACATGTAGTAGACGGAGGGGGCGGAGACGAGGTAGCCACCGAAGCCACCCCAGCCGCTCCAACCGCCGGGCAGGTTGGACTGCTGCCAGATGTGGTACATCGAGTTGCCGCCGCCGATGCCGAACACCTCGATCGCGCAGTTGGTGTTCCGCGCGACCGCGATGTCGTACTGCAGCCATCCACCCAAGCTGACCCAGCCGGACCAGTTACCCCCGGGGGTCACCTGGTACTGGTGGACGAGGTTGCCACCAGAGGCGATCATGAACTCTTCCCACCGACCATCGCAGTTCTGGATGAGGTAGGAGTTCGTGGCGGTGGCGGTAGCGGTGGCGGCGCCGAGAGGCGCCGGTGCCGCGCTCGCCGGTGCGGCGACGGCGACTGACGTGAGCAGGCTTGCCCCTGCGGCCAATGCGACCGCGAAAGCCCTGAGACGTGTGGACATCAAGGTGTTCTCCCCTCCAGGAAGACGCTCGGGCGGTTTATGACCCGGCGCCGGGGCCTGGAATTCCGAGCCCCACACCAACAATGTCGATCATCTATTGCCAAATAGTTGCCAAGCGCTAGTAGGGGCCGACCGGACTGTGGTGGCCCAACGCCTTCGCCAACGGCCGCAGCCCGACCTTCAAAGCGCCCTTCACCACGACATTGCGCGCGAACCAAGGCAGCTGCGCCAGCAGCCGCAGGCGATCCCGCCCGGCGGGTGGGCGCAACACGAACCGCGCCAGCGAGGTCTCCCGCTCAACGTAGGCAAGGCGTCCCGACGCCAGGACCTTGGCGAGGGTCCCGCTGGTCACCCCAACCGAGGTGAAGCAGTCGTGGACCAAGATCTCCGCGCCCTCCGGCATGAACGCCGACCAGCGCAGATCATCGGTATAAGTCCAATAGTCGTGCTTGCCATCGATGTACAGCAGATCGACCGGCCGCTCCCAGGTCTTGCGCAGCTCGGTGCTGTACCCGATCACCAACTCGACGACGTCTCCGAGCCCCTCAGCCGCGATGTTCCGCTCGAACGCGTCCCGAGTCGGCTGCCCGCCATACGGCGGCCCCTCCAGGAACGGATCAATGGCCACGACCTTCGCCCCGACCGTCCGGGCCGCGTGCCCGAGGATGACCGTCGACCGGCCCTTGTGACTCCCGATCTCCACCACGGTCTGACCGGCGCCGAGCCGCTGCACCGCGTCCCACAGCGCCCTGCCCTGGGCGCGAGTCATCCAGCCGGGTACGGCGTCGGCGGCTTCCCAAGCCCGCTCGAAGGACACTCCGTCGCGGCGGATCTGCACGTCAGCCATCAGCGCACCTGTCTCAGTTACTACGGGAGTGCACCACACTAGCGAGCGCGCGACCCAGGATCTACCCGTTGGTAACAAAAAGCTGAGATCTCTTCATCAGGATTGCCGCAAGGTACGGTTACAGCCTCGCTCACCTGGGGGTTCTCATGATCGACACTGTGCGGGGCAGGCACTCGTCGGCTCAGCGGGCACCCCTGTCGATCACTCCGCTCGACATCGCGGCGGCGTTGATCGGGCTGATCCCGCTGGTCGTCCACTCCGTCACCGTGTGGCGCGGCTACTTCTGGCAGGACGACTTCCTCCTGCTGCGCACCGCCGCGAAGGCAAGCGCGTTCGACCCGGCCTACCTGCTCCAGGACTACGACGGCCACCTCATCCCCGGCGTCCTCTTCCTCGCGAGCGCCGTGACCGATGTCGACCCGCTGGGCTACCGCGTCGCGGTGCTGCCGCTGCTGGCCATGCAGGCCCTGCTGTCCGTGCAGTGCTGGCGGCTGCTGCTGGGCTGCTTCGGCCGCCGCCGGGCCACGCTCGTGCCGTTCACCCTCTTCGCGTTCTCGCCGCTCGTGCTGGTGCCGACGCTGTGGTGGTCGGCCGCCGCACAGTTGGTGCCGCTGCTGCTGGCCATGGTGTCCGCCCTCGGCGCGCACGGCAGGTACCTCGACACGGGCCTGCGCAGGCACGCGGTCTACGCGGCGCTGTGGACGGGGTTCGGGCTCGCGTTCTCGGAGAGGGCGGTGCTGATCCCGGCCCTGCTGTTCGGTCTCAGCGTCCTGCACGGCGGCGTGACACCGCTCCGGCGAGTCCTCACCGAGCGGTGGCACCTGTGGTCGGGACACGCCGCGGTCCTCGTGGGCTACCTGGTTCTCCGCACGGTCCTGATCGGCGGGCACCACGAGGTCGACCGGCCGGTCGACCTGGCGCAGCATGTCGGCCGCACACTCGTGGACACCCTGGCGCGGGGCCTGTTCGGCGGACCGTGGGGCGGTCACGCGGTCGGCACGCTGTGGCCCGCACCGGGGTTCGAGGCCAGGGTCGCCGCCGTCGTACTGACGATCGCGGTCGTGGTCGCGGGGTTCGTGGTGTCCGGCCGGTCAGCGCTGCGCGCCTGGCTGCTGGTCGCGGGCTACGTCGCCGCCGACATCGCGCTGGTGGCCTTCACGGGCTTCGGGGCGTTCGGCACGGTTCTGCCCGACGACCCGCGGTTCGTGGCCGACGCGGCGGCGGTCGCCATCGTCTTCGGCGCGTTCGCGTTCCGCGACGGCACCGCGGGCCGGGCGATCAAGCTCGGTGTCACCGGCCTGACCGTCGTCTACGCGATCACCGCGACCGTCACGACCGCGCGGACGGGGTCGGCACTGCGGTTCACCGACGTCCTCGAGTACGTCGCCGCGGTCCGCGAGTCGCTCGCCGCGGATCCGGACGTCGTGCTGTTCGACGCGCCGGTACCCGACGCGGTGATGAAGCGCGCGCGGTTCGGCGACGAGACGGACGTGTCGAAGCTGACCGAACTCCTGCCCCGCCGCACCCGCTTCGACGCGCCCACCGAGGAGATGTCGCTGATCGACGGCCACGGCGTCGCGCGGCGGATCACCAAGGTCGACGACGCCCGCACCGGGCAGAAGGGCCCGGTGCCCGACTGCGGCTGGGCCGTGGACCGGCGGACCACCATGGTCCAGTTCCCGGAACAGGTCACCGGCAGGCATGTACTGCTGATCGACTACTACACCGCCGACAGTGGCGAGGGCACGGTGACCGTCGCCGGGCGCGAGCAGATCATCGAGTTCCAGACGGGCGTGCACCAGCTCGCGCTGGTGGTGGACGGATCGTTCGCCAGGGTGGACCTGCGCCGCGACACGTCTGTCGCGCCGGTGTGCGTCGCGGTCGTGCGGGTCGGCGACCCGACGGTCGAGCCGTGACGCATCATCCTTGGTCCAACTAGTGGTTACGACCGGACCACTAGTGTCTGGCCGATGGTGAGGACGGAACAGGCGCGCGCGTGGCTCAGGGCGAGGATGGTCCGCACGGGCGCGTGGCTGCGCGGACTGCCCCGTGACCCGGCCGCGGTGGCCATGGCCGTGCTCGTCATCGTCTCCTTCGCCCAGCGCCCCGGCCGGACCACCTTCGACACCAAGCTCGACCTCACCGCCGACCCCATCGCGTTCATGGTGCGGTCGCTGCACCTGTGGAACCCCGAGAACAACGCGGGCGAACTGCAGAACCAGGCCTACGGCTACCTCTTCCCGATCGGCCCGTTCTTCGCCGCGTGTCAGAGCGTCGGGATCCCGGACTGGGTGACGCAGCGGCTGTGGTGCGCGCTGCTGCTGTGCGTCGCGTTCGGCGGGATGCTCAAACTCGCCCGCGCGCTGAACATCGGGCATCCGGCCGCCCGGCTGGTCGCGGCGTTCGCCTACGCCCTCGCACCCCGGATGTTGACGGAGATCGGCCCGATCTCCGCGGAGCTGCTGCCCGCGGTGATGATGCCGTGGATCCTGCTGCCGCTGGTGCGGGCCAACCGGATCAAGTCGCCCCGGCGCGCCGCCGGGCTGTCGGCGGTAGCGGTGATGATGATCGGCGGGGTCAACGCGGCGATGGTCGTGATGGCGCTGGTGCTGCCGGGAGTCTGGCTGGTCACACGGGTCTGGACGGCCGCGCACGTGCGGCTGGTGGCCTGGTGGACGGCGTTCGTCGCCGCGGTGTGCCTGTGGTGGGTCCTGCCGCTGCTGCTGCTCGGCGAGTACAGCCTGCCCTTCCTGGACTACATCGAGTCCTCCACGAACACCACCGCCCCCGTCTCGCTCTTCCAGGCGCTGCGCGGGACCAACCAGTGGGTCGCCTACGTCGTGCAGGGCGAGCCGTGGTGGCCCGCGGGCTATCTGCTGGTCGACCGCCCGCTGCTCATCCTCGGCACCGGCCTGGTCGCGGCGGTCGCGCTCGGCGGCCTGGTCCGCCACCACCTGCCGGAGCGGCTGTTCCTCGTCACCGCCGTGGTCGTCGGGCTGACGCTGCTGACCGTCGGCTACGTCGGCACCCTGGGCAGCCCGGCGGGCGAGTACGTCCGGTCGCTGCTCGACGGCCCGCTGGCCCCGCTGCGCAACGTGCACAAGTTCGAGCCCGTGCTGCGCCTGCCACTCATGCTGGCCTTCTGCCATGCGGTGTCCGGCAGGCTGCCCGCCGCGCTCAACCGCGGCACCTCCACGATCTGGGCGCGACGGGCCCGCCTCGGCGTCGGCGTCGCGCTGGTCATCGTGGTGTCGGCGCCCGCGTGGCTGTTCACCCTGCGCCCCGGCCCCGGCTGGACCGAGATCCCGGACCACTGGAGGGAGGCGATGGTGTGGCTGCGCGACCACGACAGCCAGGCGCGCACGATGCTGCTGCCCGCCACCGCGTTCGGCGAGTACACCTGGGGCCGCACGGTCGATGAGCCCGCGCAGGCGCTCGCCGAGGCGCCGTGGGCGGTGCGCAGCCAGATCCCGCTGGGGTCCGAGGGCAACACCCGGCTGATGGACACCGTCGAGGACACCCTCGCCAACGGCCGCGGCTCACCGGCGCTCGCCGGTTTCCTGGCCAGGGCCGGATTCCGGTACGTCATGCTGCGCAACGACATCGACCGCACCAGCGACCGTGTCCCGCCGATCTCCGTGCTCCGCGCGGGACTTCGGGGATCACCTGGGCTGTCCAGGGTCGCCACGTTCGGCCCGGACATCGACCCAGCGGCGCTGACCGGTGCGCGGCTGCTTGATCGCACCGGCGACCGGGTGCCTACGCTGGAGGTCTACGAGGTCGACCAGCCGCCGCCGGTGGCCCAGGTCGTGGCCGAGCGGGACGTCGCCGCGGTCGCGGGCGGCCCCGAGTCGCTGCTGCCGCTGATCGACGTGGGCCTGCTGGAACAGGACCGGCCCGCGATCCTCGTCGGCGACAAGCCGCCGACGGACCGCGCGCTGGTCACCGACGGCCTGCGCAGGCGCGAGCGCAACGTCGGCGCGGTACGCGACAACCTCGGCAACACCCTGGCCCCCGACGATCCCAGCCGGTTCGGCCGCCCGTCACTCGACCTGCTTCCGTTCCCGGGCGCGGAGTACCAGACGACCGCGGCCTACCGGGGCATCCGCCGGGTCACCGCGTCGACATCGGCCGGGTTCGCCGACTCGGTCGGGCCGACCGATCCGTCGCTGCAGCCGTTCTTCGCCGTGGACGGCGATCTCACCACCGCGTGGAACTCATCGAGCTACACCGGGCCGACCGGGCAATGGCTTGAGGTGGAACTTGATACCCCCCTCACCGTCGACGAGATCTCTCTGGCGATCGTCGACGACCTCTCTGTCGGCTGGCCGGTTACCGCTATCCGGATCACCACTGACTCGGGCTCGGTCGACCGTGAGTTCTCTCGGGGCGGCGAGTCCAAGAGCTTCCGCACGGCGGGCGGCCTGACCCGCAAGGTCCGGATCACCGTGCTCGGCGTGGCGGCGGACCGGGACAACGGCAACGTCGGCATCCGCGAGCTGACCATCCCCGGGGTGACCGCGACCCGCGCGTTGCAGGTCCCGCCCGTGCAGGGCCCGACCGCGGCGTTCGCCTTCACCCGCGGCAGCCTGCCGCGCTATCCGTGTGTGGCCGACGAATCGCACACGACCTGCGACCGCTCGCTG
This sequence comes from Actinokineospora sp., assembly GCA_035540215.1. GTDB lineage: Bacteria > Actinomycetota > Actinomycetes > Mycobacteriales > Pseudonocardiaceae > Actinokineospora. The sequence continues at coordinate 11,913 of DATLIA010000167.1, forward strand.
ACCCGCCTCGGCGAGGAGCCCAGTGGGGTGCACCGGCTGTTCCGGAGCACGGACACGGCGAACTTCCGCGTCGAGGGCACCGTCCTGCCCGCGTTCGGCGGCACGGTCCCGGTCACGTCTTCCGCGACCGGCGCGTCGTCCTGGCTGGGCGGCGATCCCGCCGTCGCCCCGCTGGCCGCGGTCGACGACGACGAAGCCACCACCTGGATCGCCGACCCCACCGACGAAAAGCCGACGCTGAAGCTCGCGTGGCCGACCCAGCGCCGGATCACCGGCATCCAGCTGCGGACCGACGCCAGGTCGCAGGCGTCGCGACCAGTGGAGGTCGACCTGCGCACGCCGACGGGCCGAGTCGTCCGGGCGGCGCTGGACGGCTCGGGCCGCGCGACCGTCGATCTCACCACCGACCGGCTGGACCTGGTGATCACCGGCGCCGAACGCGGCAGGCCACTGCCCGTCGGCATCACCGAGCTGAGCCTGGACGGCGCGCCGATGGCGCCGGTGTCCGCCGACGCGGATTTCGAGCTGCCGTGCGGGAAGGGCCCCGCGATCACCGTGGACGGCCTCACCTATCCGACGTCGGTCAAGGGCACCCTCGCCGACCTCCGCGCCCACCGGTCGCTGCCGTTCGCCACCTGCCGCGACCTCGCTGAGGGCCTGGACCTGGCCGCGGGCAGGCACGAGCTGCGCACCGCGCCGACACCGGAGTTCGTCGTCCATGACGTGTCGCTGCGCCCGTCGACCGACTCGTCGGCCGGGCCGCGGACCAGGTCGACCAAGATCGAGGAGTGGGGTGCCGCCGAGCGGAGCATGACAGTCGGCCCAGGCGATAAGTCCGTACTCGTGGTGCCGGAGAACGGAAACGCGGGCTGGGTGGCGACCCTCGACGGCGCGCCGCTGCTCAAGTCGCGTGTGGACGGTTGGCAGCAGGCGTGGCTCGTGCCCGCGGGTGCGGGCGGCCGAATCGAGTTGGCGTTCACGCCCGACCGTCAGTACCGACAGGCGCTGTTGATCGGCGCGGTCGTGCTGCTCGTCGCGCTAGTTCTAATCGCGCTCCCGGTGCGGCGGCGGGTCGACCTCGACAGCTCACCGGGCAGGCACCGCTGGATCCAGGTGCTGCTGGTCGGTTTCATCGCGCTGCTCGGCGGCATGCTCGCGTTCGTCATCCTCATCGCGGTGACGCTGGTGCGCACGCTCTGGCCGCCCGCTCCCCGGTTCATCGCGCCCGGCGCGGCGGCCGCGGCGGCCGTCACGGCGACGACGGGCCGGATGCTGGGCTACGGCCAGGACTGGGCGTACGGCTGGGTCGCGCAGAGCCTGCTCGTGCTGGCCGTGTGCGCGGCCGTCACCGCGTGCCTGGAGTGGCCCGCGCAACCGACGGAGGAGTCACCCGGCTGACGGTCGGCGTCGGTGGGCGAACACCTCGATCGCCGCCCCGGCGCCCGCCACCAGCCCGGTCGCCACGGCCGCCGCGGTGACCACGGCGGCCACCCCGCCGTGGAACGCGGTCGTCACCAGGGCGACCTCGACCACGACAGCGGTCCACACCAGCCACACCGACCGGGTGTCGGCGCTCGCGATTCGAGAGAACAGCAGGATCTGCATCACCGAGAGGACGCTGCCCACCAGCGCGAACGCCCACATCGGCAGGTGTGAGCCCGCGTACTGGGGGCCGCCGATGAGCATCATGACCTCCTGGCCGAACACCGCGGCACCGACCACGGCGACGGCGTCGACCCCGACGCAGACCGCCAGCGCGATCGGGACGAGCCTGCGTCGGCGGCGGGGATCGGCGAGTCGGGGCAGCACGAGGATGCCGACCGCCGAGGGCAGCCAGTACGCGGCCTTGGTGAGCACCGCGCCGACCGCGTACTCACCGGCCTGCGCTGCGGGGAGGTAGTGACGCGCTAGGACTAGGTCGAGATTGACCAGCAGGACTAGAGCGAGCATCCCGCTGGCGGCGTGGGCGACCGCACGGACCTGACGCGAGTCGACCTTGACGGCGAGGGCTGGCGCGCCGCAGACGAGCCAGCCGGTTACCGCGACTATCGACGAGCAGATAGTCGCCATAGCCAGGGCACCCGCGGTGTGGCCGAACAGGGCGAGTCCAGCCAACGCGCCACCCGCCTTGCCGAACGCCTCCATCCCGATCATCACGGCCAGAGCGCGGAAGCGGTGGGTCCCTTGCAGGACACCGTGGAACACACCGAGCATCGACAGTGGCGCGAGGGACAGTGCCAGCCAGATCGCCTGCCACGGGCTGTCGAGGTGCAGCATCGAGGTGATCACCGGCGACAGCGCGAGCCCCGCCAGGGTGACCGCGCCGCTCGTGAGCAGACCCAGCGTCATGATCGGGTCCGTCTCGGTCCGGCTGAGTGGCTCGGTCGCGGCGTCGACCCGGCGTTCGGCGACGCGCAGGGCCACCACGGTCTGCAGGCCCATGGCCGGGACCACGCCGATCACCATGAGCGCCAGCAGCGACCCGAACTCGCCGAACACCCCCGGTGCGAGCAGGCGCGCCGCGACCACGGTCAGCAGGTAGTTCGCTACGTTGTTGCCCGCGAGCGCGGCGGTGACGAGCACGGCGTCGGCGCGGGCACGCCGCGACAGCTGGCGGGCGTCCTGGGAATCGACGATCATCACGGCTCCGACCTGGCATTACCAGCAGGTAAGTTACCGGACAGTAGCGGCGTTTCCGGCCGAAAGGAACAGGTGCGCGATGGTCCACCCGCGTCAGCCGACCCGGTTTGGACCAGCCGGACCATGGTCGATCCGCCGGATGGCGCTGCCGCTCGTCGGGCTCGCGCTGCCGATCTTGGCACTCGCCCCGGTACTCGGCCGCGGCTTCGTCCTGACCTACGACATGGTCTTCGCGCCGACGCACGCGCTCCTGCCCGACAGCATCGGCACCGGGTCGACGCTGCCGCGCGCGGTACCGGTCGACGCCGTCGTGGCCTTGGCCACCGCCGTCGTCGCGGGCGACATCCTGCAGAAGCTCCTGCTCTTCGCGACCCTGGCCGCCGCCACGATCGGCGCGGGCAGGCTCGTGCCGACCGACGCCGTCGCGCCCCGGCTCGTCGCCGCGGTCACCTACGGGTGGAGCGCCTACGTCGCGGAGCGGCTGTTCATCGGCCACTGGTCACTGCTGATCGCCTACGCGATGCTGCCGTGGGTCGCCGCCGCCGCGTTGGCCATGCGACAGGAGGACCGGGGCGCCACCGCGCGGCTCATCGTGGCGTGCGCCCCCGCCGCGCTCACCCCGACCGGCGGCCTACTCGCCGCGGCCGTCGCCCTAGTCCTAGTCGGCGCGCCCAGACTGCCGCGCACAGCCCTCATCGTCGCCGTCCTAAACCTGCCGTGGATCGTGCCCTCCGCGCTGCACCCCGGCGGGGGCCTGTCCGATCCGTTCGGGATCACGCTCTTCTCCGCCCGCGCCGAGAACTGGGGCGGCACAACCGTGAGCGTGCTCGGGCTGGGCGGGATCTGGAACGGCGACGTCGCCCCGGTGAGCCGGGGCAACCCGCTGCTGCCGGTGTTCACCGTCGCCATGGTCGCGGTGGCCTTGTTCGGCCTCCGGATCCTGGCCGCGCGCTGGGGTGCCGCCTCCGCCGTCGGGCTGACCGTGCTCGGCGCGGCCGGAGTCCTGTTCGCCGTGGCCGCCACGCTGCCGTTCGGCGCCGACGTACTGGAGTGGGCCACACGCACGATTCCCGGCGCCGGGCTGCTGCGTGACGCGCAGAAATGGGCGGCGTGGTGGGCGCTGCCGTTCGCCGTCGGGGTCGCGCTCGGGGTCGAGCGACTGGCCGCCTACCTTGGTGGCCGACGGGGCGTGGCCCTGCTCAGCGCCGCCGCGCTGTTCCCGGCCGTTTTGCTGCCCGACCTCGCGTTCGCGGGCTGGGGCAGGCTGTCCTCGGTCGACTACCCACCGGACTGGGAGAAGGTCGCCACGATCCTGCGCGAGGACTCACGACCTGGTGACGTACTGACGCTGCCGCTGTCCACGTTCCGCCGCTTCGACTGGAACGGCGGCCGCACGCAGCTCGACCCGGCTCCCCGGTTCCTTCCCCGGACCACGGTCCTGGACGACACGCTCATCGTGGGCGGCGTCCCGATCCCCGGCGAGGACAAGCGGATGGCCGCCGTGCGCGCCGAGCTGGACAAGGGCGGTTCGCCCGGCGCCCACGGCTTCGGCTGGGTCCTGGTCGAGCACGGCACACCAGGGCCGATCCCCCGCGACGCGCTCGCCCAGCTGGAGCCCGTCCACACCGGCCCCTGGCTGACGCTGTACCGCGTGCCCGGCCAGATCGCCGCCGCGCCACCGGGCGCACCCTGGGTCCCGGTGCTGGTCGCCGACATCGCGGCATGCGGACTCGTTATCGCTGGTCTGTTGTGGTGGGCATTACTGACCGGTAAATTGAGGCGGCGCGGGACGCGCGCTCGACGCGAGGAGTAGCACAGGTGGGTAAGACAGTCGTCACTGTTGTCGTCGCTGTCCTTGTCGGTCTGGGACTGGCCACTGGGGTGACCTACGGGGTCATGGCCTCCTCGACGCCGGACAAGAACGTCAACTTCAAGGATGTCGCGAAGCCGAACAACTGGGGCAGCGACTCCAGTGCGGTCGAGTACGGCAACCCCTGATCAAGCACAGCGAAGAGGCGGCACCCGATTCACCGGGTGCCGCCTCTTCGTCT
>DATLIA010000168.1:0-15928 GCA_035540215.1 Actinokineospora sp.
ACGCCCACCCCTACCAAACCGAAACCGAACGCCGAGAAGCACTCCCACACTGGCTGCACACCTACAATCACCACCGCGGCCACACCGCACTCGGCGGCCAACCACCCGCCAGCCGCGTCCCCAACCTCACGGGGCAGTACAACTAGGTTAGGCCCGCTGATCGCACCGCAGGGTTATGGGTGCTCCGCCCAGAACGGAAATCGAGCCTACGCAGGGCGCGCTTCCGTGAACACGCGTCGGCTGGGCCGAACGGCACACGCCGTCCCGCCACACCCCTGACATGAACATCCGCTTCTGCCGATGAGCGGACGGTCACTCGGGCAGTGCACAAAGGTTCCGCTCACCCGACTCAGGTGCGAAACTGGTAGTCGGCTGATGAGGAGGCTGCGAGATGGCTGAACTTGAGCTGCCGAAAGTAATTCTGCGCGGCCCTGCCGACGGGGACACCATCATCTTGCCGATGGGTGGACTGCAGGCGCACATCACGCGCAAGGCCGCCCGAACGGAAACCGGCGGGCATTGGGCGCTCGGGGTGGGGTGGCAGGATCCCAACTTCGACAACCCTCCACACACCCACGATGAGGCCGAGGCGTTCTACGTGCTTGAGGGGACCTACACCTTCTACACCGACACCGATCCGGCAGAGGGAATCGGACCTGGCACCTTCGTCTTCATCCCGCCGGGAGCAGTCCACGGTTTCCGCACCGGTCCTGAAGGTGGGCGACTGCTCTGCCTATGGCCGTCGAGCGTCGAGGCAGCCTTCTTCGGCTGAACACTGTGGACCAGACCGATACGACAGCCCCCTTAGCCGTCGAAACCGTCCGTCTGCGAGACACGCTTTAGGACGGCTACGCACGGATCTGGCCGTGTCCGGGCGATGGCAAAGGTGCGTCTATTCGCGTGCCGCGAACTCTTCTGCCGCGTAGAGCGCGCTAGTTGAACCGCCTAGTTCGTGAGGTGACGTTCGGGCGGGCTTGGGCTCGCGCGGGGCGCGATCACATGGAACAGATCCGCATTCCCGACTCAGGCGTGGCGCTGGTCACAGACGGGAGCGAAATACCTCCGGAGGATTACCTGTTCGAACAAGTAATCGACTTTCGGAGGCTTCCATGACCACCGCGTTCGACCCCCTCACCCTGGGCGCCAGCACGCTGCGCAACCGCATCGGCATGGCCCCGATGACCCGCAACCGCGCCTACGGCCCTGGCGGCAGCCCGACCGAGCATGTCGCCGAGTACTACGCCCAGCGCGCGAGTGCGGGTCTGATCATCACCGAGGGCACGCAGCCGTCGGTGATCGGGCAGGGCTACCCGAACACCCCCGGCCTCCACACCGCCGACCAGATCGCCGCCTGGCGCACGGTCACCGACGCGGTCCATGCCAAGGGCGGGGTGATCTTCGCCCAGCTCATGCACACCGGCCGGATCGGTCACCCGACACTGCTGCCCGACGATCTGACGCCGGTCGGGGTGTCCGCGGTGACCGCCAACGGCCAGGTCTTCACCGGGACCGGCATGGCCGACTTCGTCGCCCCGGTCGAGTTGACCGACGCCGAGATCAGCCAGACCATCGCCGACTTCGCCGCCGCCGCGCGCAACGCGATCGACGCGGGGTTCGACGGGGTCGAACTCCACGGCGCCAACGGCTATCTCATCCACCAGTTCCTGGCGAACAACACCAACCAGCGCACCGACCGGTGGGGTGGCACGGTGGACGGCCGGATCCGCTTCGCCGTCGAGGTCGCCACCGCGGTGGCCGCCGCGATCGGCCCGGAGCGCACCGCCCTGCGGCTGTCGCCGGGCAATCCGTACAACGACATCGTCGACAGCGACTACGCCGACACCTACCCGGCCCTGGTCGACGCGCTGAATCCGCTGGGTCTGGCCTACCTGCACGTCGTGGAGGCGCTGCCGCCGATCCGGGACCTGACGCTGCGTCTGCGCAAGGAGTGGACCGGGGCGTTCCTGCTGAACCCGTTCACGCCGGGCAGGCCGACCGGGCCGGAGGAACTGGCGCTGATCGAGGACGGCACGGCCGACGTCATCACCTTCGGCTCGCTGTACCTGGCCAACCCCGACCTGCCGGAACGACTCGCCGCCGGCGGTCCGTTCAACACGCCGGACCCCGCGACGTTCTACGGTGGCGATGAGCGCGGCTTCACCGACTACCCGGCCCTGAGCACCGTGTAGGCCACAACCACCCAGGCCGCCTAACGCGACGGTGCCCGGCACCGACTAAGCCGTCAAGCGACCAAGGTGGACGGAGACCCGAGTGACCGCAGGCTCACCCGAGCTGGCAAGACCGGCAGGCGGCCCCACGTCTGCCGGTCGGCCCGCGAAGCCGACCACGGTCGAGCCGCCTCGACTGGCCCTCCCCACCAGTTCCCTGCGGGGCATCGGCGAGACGCTCGACCCGGTCTCCCGCCACGGCGGCCTCGGTTTCCGTATCCCGGTCGCCATGGCGCCCGCCAGGGGGCCGCATCCCGATCTCACCCTCGCCTACGACTCCAGCGCCGGGAACTCCGCCTTCGGGCTCGGCTGGGACGTCCCGCTGCCCGCCATCGCCCGCAAGACCGAGCGGGGGATCCCCCGGTACACCGACGACGACCGGTTCGTCCTCATCGGCTCCGACGATCTGGTCCGGGTCACCGAGCTCTCCAGCCCGGCGCCGTTCGGCGGGTCGGGCGAGCTGACCCAGGTGACCCGCTACCGGACCCGGACCGAGGGCGGCTTCGTCCGCGTCGAGCGGCACCGGGGCGCGATCGGCGAGACGTTCTGGGTCACGTTCACCCCCGACAACGTCATGACCGTCTACGGCCGCACGGCCGACGCGCGCGTCGCTGATCCAGAGCGACCTGGACACGTCTTCTCGTGGCTGCCCGAGGACGTCTTCGACGACCGGGGCAATCACCTGCACTACCGCTGGGCCCCCGAAGACGGTCCGGTTCACGCGCAGCGGTATCTGCGTGAGGTGGTCACGGTCAACGCCACGCCGGTGGCCGACCGGTTCACCGAGCCGGTCATCGACCACACCGACCCGGCCTGGCGCGACCGCTTCCATGTCACCGTGGTGTTCGACTACGGCGACTGCGGGCAGACCCCGGAGCCGGTCCGCGACTGGCCTTCGCGGCCTGACGCGTTCTCGACCCGCAGACCGGGGTTCGAGGTGCGCACCCAGCGACTGTGCAGGCGGGTCCTGACCTTCCACCGCTTCCCCGGCGCCGCTGGCTGGTCGCCGGTCTCGGCGACGGAGCTGACCCACGACGGCGATCCGACCGGGGCCAAGCTGACCCAGGTCACCGTCGTCGGTCTGCACGCCGACGGCTCGACGCTGCGGCATCCTCCGCTGCGGTTCGGCTACCGGCCGTGGGCGCCCGCCGCCGGGCCGGTCCCGCTGCCGGTCGACGGGGCCGGGCCGCCGCCCTACCCGTGGGTCGACCTCGACGGCGACGGCGCGCCTGGCATCCTGCGCGCCGACGGATCCGCCTGGTACCACCAGGCCAACCTCGGCGGCGGCACGTTCGCCCCGGCCACGCCGCGCGGCCAGGTGCCCGCTGCCGCGCCCGGCCATCCGCCGGACCTGGCCGCGGTGTTCGGCGACGGGCGGCTGGCCGTCATCGACCGGGACGGCAGCACCGCGCGCTACGCGGTCCGGGACCCGTTCACGACTCAGTGGCGGGACTGGCTGCCCTTCGCCGCGTCGCCCGTCCTGGACTGGACCGACCCGCGGCTGCGTCAGGTCGACCTCGACGGCGACGGTCGGACCGACCTGCTTCGGCACGACGGCGAGACGCTGACGTGGCACCGGTTCCTCGGACCGGACGGCTGGGAGCCCGCGCTGTCCAGCCCGGTCGGCGAGGACGGCCCGCTGGTCGCGCTCGACGACCCGACCGCGGCGGTGCGATTCGCCGATATGACCGGCGACGGGCTTGAAGACATCGTCCAGGTGCGGCCCGGCTCGGTCCGCTACTGGCCGAATCTCGGGTATGGACGCTTCGGCCCGCCGGTGACGATGGCCGCGGCGCCCGTTCTGGACTCGGTGGACGAGTTCGACCCTGAGCGCGTGCGCCTGGTCGACCTGGACGGGACCGGTGTCGCCGACCTGCTCTACACCGGGCGCGACGGCGTGCTCTCGTGGACCAACCTGTCCGGCAACGGCTGGGCGGCCGAGGCGGTGGTGACCCCGCTGATCGTGCCCGACGTCGAACTCGACATCGTGGACCTGCTCGGCAAGGGCACGCGCTGCCTCGTCTTCGCCGACCCGCTCGCCCCGAGCCCGCGGACCGCGCTGCGCTACGTCGACCTGTTTCCCGATGGCAGGCCCGGCCTGCTGACCAGCGTCGACAACGGGCGCGGGCTGCGCACGGAGATCGACTACGCGTCCTCCACCCAGTACGCGATGGCCGACCGGCGCGCGGGCAGACCGTGGTCGACGCCGCTGCCGACGCCGGTCCAGGTCGTGTCGGCGGTGACGGTCACCGACCAGACGACCGGCGTGGCGTCGACCGCGAGCTACCGCTACCGCGACGGCTACTACGACGTCGAAGAGCGCGAGTTCCGTGGTTTCGGCCAGGTCGTCCACGCGGACACCGATGTGTTCCGCGCTTTCGTCGCCGGGCCGCCGGGGCAGTGGCTCGAACAGGTCGACCGGGTGCCGCCGCAGGTCTCGGTGACCTGGTACCACACCGGGGCACCCGCGCAGTCGCTGCCGGAGCACCGGCTGGCCGACGAGTGGGAGCCCGGCGTCGACCGGGTCGAGGGATTGCGCGCGCTGCGTGGGAAGGTCCTGCGCACGGCGGTCTACGCGCTCGACGGCACGGCGGAGTCCCGTTTCCCTTACACCGCAACCGAACAGTCGTATCGGGTCCGACTGCTCGACCCGGCCGCGGGCGACCCGGACGGCCACGCCGTGACGGTAGCCCTGCCCAGTCAGTCGGTGGACCTGTCGGTCGAGCGGGTGCCCGTCGACGACCACCTCTGCTATCCCGATCCGGACTATGTCGCGGGACTGCCGCCGGTCGGGCCCGCCGCGGGCCCGCCGCCGCGCGGGTCGCACACGTTCGCCGTCACCGTGAACGACTGGGGGCAGGTCGAACGCTCGCTGTCCGTCGCCTACGGTCGCACCGATCCGGCCGCCCGCGCCACGCAGCGCGCGAGCACGGTTCTGGCTACGGACGCCGTGTTCGCGAACCTGGTCACCGCACCCGGCGTCCATCGGCTGGGTGTCCCGTTGTCCGAGCACCGGTACGAGGTGCTCGCCGCGCCTGGCGGCCGCCTCGAGCCGGCCACCGCGGCGAGCCTGGCGGGCGCGCCGGTGCTGACCGGCGGCGGCCCACCCGCGACACCGGTCCGGCGCACGCTCGGCGTCACCCGCACGCGGTACTGGGACGACACGGTCACCGCCGAGTTGCCCGACGGCGTGACCGGCACCCGCGCGCAGGTGCGGCGGGTGCTCACCGCGGCGCTCACCGAACACCAACTCGACCTGCTGCGCGCCGAGGTCGACGCGGGCAGGCTCACGGCGGCGGGCTATCTGCGTTTGCCCGACGACAACGGCCAACCGCTGTACTGGACGCCCGGCCCGGTGACCCAGCCCGACCCAGCCCGGTTCCACCTGACCGTCGCCCACGTCGACGCGTTGGGCCTGGGCACCTTCGTCACCTACGACGCCGCCGCGCTGCTCCCGGTCCGCACCCTGACCGCGCCCGCTCAGCCGATGCCCGCCACACCAGCGCGGTTCGAGCCCGTCGGGCCGTCGTGGAACGTTGTCCAAGCCCAGTACGACTACCGGGTGCTCGCGCCGACCCGGGTGACAGACGCGCATGGCGTGGTGAACGAGGGCGAGTACGACGTGCTGGGTGCGCTCGTCCGTTCCCGCAAGCGCGGCGCGGCAGGGGAAGGAGCGCCCGCGGGGGAGTGGGACGCCGAGTTCGTCCACCACCGCGACGCGTGGGCCGTCAGTGCCACTCCACAATGGACAGAGAGTCGGGTTCGCGAGAGTTTCGCCGCGGACTCACGGTGGCAGCGCGCCATCAGCTATCTCGACGGCGCCGGGCGGCCGTTATTGTCCAAAGTGGAGGCGGAAGCCGGCCTGGCTCCATTCTATGAAGCCGATGGCAGGCTCGCGCTCGGTGCGGACGGCAGGCCGTTGACCCGGCCGACGCCCGCGCGCTGGATCGGCAACGGGCGGACGGTGTATGACGGTAAGGGGCGCCCGGTGGCGACCTACGACCCGTACTTCGCCCCCGACGACCGCTACGAGGACGAAGCCGTCCTCGCGACCACCGGACATCCCGTCTTCGTCCGCTACGACCCAGTCGGCCGCGTCCACCGCACTGATTTCCCAGATGGCACCTTCGATGTCCTGCGGCGGACCCCGTGGTCGGTGGCGACGTGGGACCGGGCCGATACCGTCCTCGACAGCGCCTGGTACCAGCGGGCGAGCGCTGCGGGCGCGCATCCTGACGACCAAGCGGCGGCCGTCGCCAGTGCTGTTCACGCCGGGACCCCGTCGATCACCCATCTCGATCCGCGCGGGCTGGCGGTCGAGTCGGTGGAGCGGGTCGGGGTCCGCGACCTGACCACGTGGGTCGAGCACGACGGCGCGGGCCGCGTCGTCGCCGTCACCGACCCGCGCGGGGTCGTGCTTCGCCGGGGCACGTATGACCTGATCGGCAATACGCTCGTCGCCACCGCGCCGGACACGGGGGAGCAGCGGGCCGCCTACGACGCACTCGGCCGTGTCGTGCTGGCCTGGTCCGGCTGCTTCGGGTGGACCACCGCGACCGCGGCCTACGCGGTCCGGGTGCGCACCGTGCGGGACGTCTTCGGTCGCGAGCGGGCCGCCTGGGTGCGGCACGCGGAGACCGGTGACCAGACCGAGGTGTGCCGCGTCGCCATCGGCTACGGCGACGACGCGCCCGCCTACGCCGCTCCCCGTTACCTGCTCGGCCGACAGTACCAAGTGTTCGACGGCGCCGGACTCGCTGAGACCCTCGCCGCCGACTTCCTCGGCAACACTGTCCACACGCGACGCCGGTTCGCCGTCGCCTACGACACCGAGCCCGACTGGTCGGCCGTGGCCTCGGTGCCGCCGTCGGCCGACCGGTCACCCGCCGCGGGCGGTGCCCTGGAAGCCGCGGGCGCGCAGGCCAGGATCGTCTTCGACGCGCTGTCCAGGCCGGTCGCCACCACCGGCGCCGACGCGAGCGTGATCGAGATCGACTACCACCGCGGCGGCCAGGTCGCCGCCGTGCACCTGACGCCGCGAGCTGGAGTGCGGCGCACGGTGCAGGATCAGGCCGTCTACGACGTGCTCCGCCGTCCTGAGCTGATCGGCTACGGCCCGGCGGGCGGGGTGGCCCAGGTGCGGACCGACTACGACGAGCTGACCCAACGGGTCGTCCGGCTGCGGGCCACCAGGCCGGGGGAGCCCGCCCCGCTGCAGGATCTCCACCTGCGCTACGACGCCGTCGGCAACATTCTCGGCGTCCGCGACAGCGCCCAGTCGACCCGGTACTTCCGCAACGCCGTCGTCACCGCCGACCGCGACTACCGCTACGACGATTCATACCGGCTGGTCGAGGCGAGCGGCCGGGAGCTGGCCGGCCTCGTGCACGCCGGCGGGGTCCAGCCGCCGGTCCAGGACCTTCCCGACCCGGGCGACCTGGCCGCGGTGGCGCGGTATCGCGAGACCTACATCTACGACGACAGCGGCAACCTCACCGAGATCGGCCATGTCCAACAGGGCCAGGCGGGGGCCAGGTGGACCCGGTCGCTGACCCCGGACGCGGCGGCCAACCGGCTGAGCGCGACCGCGGTCACGGGCGATGTCGCGGGCGTCGACCCGGTGGCGCATGACAGTCGCGGCAACTTGACTGTGCTCGGTCCGCGCGTGTTCACCTGGGGCTGGCATGGCGCCCCGCGTCGCGCGGTCGTGCACGGCAATGTCACGGCGTACTACCACTACGCCGCCGACGGAACGCGGGCGCGCAAGATCGTGCTGGCGGGTGCCAAAATCGAGGACCACCGATGGTTCGGGGTCACGGAGTTCAACACCGTGGCGGTGAACGGGGTACTGAGCGACGCGGCGGAGACCGTGCGGGTGTCGGCGGGGGACCGCGTCGTCGCTCTCGCCGAGCGCGCTACCGTCGTCGGCCGGGCCCCAGTCAACCGTGCGCCGGTCATTCGATACCAGATTGGGGACCAACTCGACTCGGTCGCGCTGGAACTCGATGATGCGGGGAATCCGTTGACGTACGAGGAGTTCCACCCGTATGGGACGACCGCGTACCAGAGCAGCCTGCCCGGGGTGAGCCTCAAGCGGTACCGCTTCACCGCCAAGGAACGGGACGACGAGACCGGCCTGAGCTACCACGGGGCGCGCTACTACGCGCCGTGGCTCGGTCGGTGGATCAGCCCAGACCCGGCCGGCCTGGTCGACGGAGGTAACCGGTATGCCTACTGTCGGGGCAGGCCGACGTTCCACACGGACCCGACGGGGCACGCCAGCGTGCCCGCCGACTTCGACTGCGACCTAGGCGCACGCGGCCCGACGCCCGCACCGGAGAACCCGCAGCTTAACGCGGCGGTGCAGGCGCGGTTGTTGCGTGACACCAAGGAGAGTCTGGAGCGGGGCAGCAGGCCGCTCGGGAACCTGCACTACCCGTTTCCGCCACGGCCGCTGCCGATCATGCCGAAGTTCAACATCTTCGACCCGCTGCCGACCCCGGAGCCGTCGGACTTCGAGAAGTACAACGCTGAGCTGCGCGCGCCTGGGGATCCGCGGGTCCGGCCCGCTGATCCGGGGCTGGCTCCGCCCGCGACCAAGCCCGGTGCCAGCGACGTGCTGGACGCGGTGTCGTCGGAGAAGATCGCTTCAGGGCGGTTCTTGACGAGCTTGTCGGAGAAGGTGGCGGTGGGGGTGTCGCCTGGGCAGCTCGCGTTGGTCGGGGTGTCGGCTGCCGTGCCGCTGCTGATCGGGATCGGGGCCGCACTCGCCACGCAGAAGCCCGATCCGCCGCCACCGCCGGGTCCCGAGCCGGAGAAGAGTCCTATTGAGACGGTGGTGCCGCCGAGCGGGAACAAGTTGCTGATCGACTTGGGGAACGCGGCTTTGGGGGCGTTGAAGAAGGTTGTGCCAGCGACGGTGTTGCCAGAGGCGGCGTTGAAGGTGGAGTTCTGGTCGTCTCTGCCTGCTGCGCGGGTCGCGCCGGACTCGAAGGTGGCGCCGCCTGCTGGTGGGGAACCGCCCAAGGAACAGGCGAATCCGTATTCGGGGTTTCCGGCTTGGGAGGAGAAGCAGGGGCGGGGGTTTGGGTTCACGTTCGAGTTCAAGTTCTTCTCGGATTGGACTTTGCGGGACCTTCGGCCGGAGAAGCCAGCGGAGATCTGGCCTCGGGTGCCTTGGCGTCGGTGGCCGCCGTGATTCGGCTCGGGCGGCTGGGCCGGGTTTCTTTGGGGGTGCCCGGTTCCACCCCATCGGGCTGTTGCTTGGGGGCCTTGCGTTGCATTGGGCTTGGGGTTCGGCTGGTGCCTTGGGCTGAATTGGTTCTGGCTCTGTTGGTTTGGCACCGCCCGTGCGGCTCGGTGTGGCCGGCCAAGGTCCGGTCGGGCGCGGGGCGGCCACGCCTGCTGCGGCCTGCGGAGTGGCTCGCTGTCGAGGCCGGCTGCCAGGGTCGCCGGTTATGCGATGCGGCGTGGCCAGGTCCAGGCGGAGCGCAGGATGAAGGCCAGGAGCAGCACCTCGAGTCCGATGGAGAAGCCGTAGAAGTAGGCGTAGCTCCAAGACTCCCCTGCCGCGTTGAACAACGAGACGGGGACGTAGAGCGCTGCTACGACGAGGTTGATGGTGCGGTTGACACGGGCGGGCAGTGTCGCGGAGAGCAGGATCATGAGACTCGGGATGGCGATGAGCGTGAGCGAAATGCCGACAAAGGTTGGACCGGTCTTGAACTCGTGGACGATGCCGGCCAGGATGTTGTCGATGACGCCGGGCTTGTACAGGGCGAGGTAGTCGACGTAGATGTAGAGGAACATGAAGCTGGCCCATGCTGCTGCGAGTTTGGCCTTCACGGGCATGCGCAGATCTTCCAGCGTGCGCTGGGACGGCGGATTCTCTAGCGCGGTGTTGGATTGAGGCGTACTCATCACAATGCTCCCTGGCTTGACTGGGTGGGTGCTTCCACCTTCACGGATGCCTGCGGCGGGCACATCAGCCGCGGAGCCTGACTCGACCTGGCCATTGGCACAGCCGGGCGCCTGTACTTTCGGCGGATACGCCGATTCACGCGGGCTGCCTAGGCTGGTCGGATGGCCACCAACGCACTCCGCTCGCTGTGGGCCGAACCTTGACCCAACCTGCTCCTGACCCCTACGCCTTGTATTCCAACAAGATCAGCACGTCCTGAACCACCCTGCCATTCAACCGGAGGTCCGGCGCCGCGCCCATTCGCAGGGTCGCCGCAAGGGGCGCGATATCAGCCTCCAGCACCTCCACCCGCCAAATCCCAGGCTTCCGGGGCGTAACCGACAAGTCGACCACCGCGAAAGGCAGGTCCGGCAACACCGTCGGCACGCTCTTCAACGTCGCGCGCAGAGCCCCCGGCTCGGTTGGTGCCGTCAAGGTGAGCGTCAACGGCTGGCCCGCCCCGGGATACAACGTTCCGTCGGCCAACTTCAGATAGACCCGCGCGGTGGTGACATCGATCTTCCGCCCGCGCAGCTGGAACGGGAACCGATCGGGGGTGAGGGCCAAGTCCATCTGGTGGCGGTCCGCACCAGCCTCCGGGCGGAGGAAGCGGTGCCACTGGTCCGGGAATTCCTGGCGGGCACTGAACAACCGGCGTCGGCCCTCCTGTACCGGGGTGATCGAGGCCGCGCGGGCGGCGTCGCGGAGAGGGGTTCCTGCGTCTCGGGTGGTGTAGTTGAGGTGGATCACGGTGTCGGTGATGGTGTCGAAGTCCAAGGCGTTGCAGTCTTTCGGCACTTCCAGGCGCCACGTCGAAACCGCGCCCGCGCCTTCGAAGGGGAGGTAGCGGTCGTCGCGGAAGGTCAGGTCGAAGAGGCCCGGGTCGCGTTGGCCGTGGCTGGTGGCGATGGCGTCCACCGCACCGAAGCGGTAGGTGAAGCGGTCGTCGCCCTCGCGTTCCTGGTAGCCGCCTGACGTGTTCGGGCTGGTCCGGGTCTTGCTCTTCAGCAGGCGGAGGGTGGCGTTGATCCCGCTGTACGGCCCTACGACACAAGGGATTGTGAGGCTGACCGACTTGATTCGGCGCAGGTAGTGGCCGGGGTAATCGGCATCGAACAGTGCCTCGGGGAGGGTGAACTCGCACGCCCCGGTCGCCTTGAGTTTGAGTAGGGCCAAGGGGTCGGTGAGGAGTAGGGAGATCGATTTGGTGATCTCCAGCTCCCGGCGATTGTGGCGGTGGTAGGCGTCATCCAGCTGGTTGAGGGCCAAGTCGAGGCGCTCGCCCGCCAGGAGACCCCGTTTGACGCTGTCCCAGTGGCCGAAGCGGATGAAGTCGGAGTCGGCGACACCGAGTTCGGACCGGTAGGCGCGCTCGGCCTGCTTGGCCAGGTCGTAGGCGAGCCGGTAGGTTTGGAAGTACACAGTGGACACCTGGTCGCTCAGCCACGTGTACAGCTGCTCGCCGGTGTACTTGTCGCGCAGGAAGTCGAGGGTTTCGTGGGCCTGTTCGGTTTGCGCCTCGTGGATGGTGACTTCGTGCTCGGCCATCGCGACGCGCACATCGGCGGCGGCTATCTGCTTGGTGAGCTGGTTGAGTTCGAACGTGGCCATGTCCAGCTCCCGCTGCCACTCCTCGGTGCGGCGGGTCTGTTCGGCGACGATGGCGGCGCGGTTGGCCTTGTGGGTGTAGCTCGAACTCAGGTACTGGTAGCTGCGCGAGATCGCCGACATGACCGCGGCGACCTGCTGGCCGCCGAAGGTGATGCCTGCCTGCGCGCCCAGGCCGGTGGTGGCCACGAAGTTCGGCAGCAGGTTCGACAGCTGGGCGGCCATCTCGATGCCCGCGGCGTCCTGTTGACGGGAGTCGGCCAGGTCGAGGTCACGCAGCTGGCTCCGCTCGCCCTCGATGAGGCCGCGCTGCAGTGCCATGGCGAAGAAGTCGCGGCGGCGGGTGACCATGGCAAGCGCCGGGTCGAGAGCCGCGCGCTGGGCCTCAGCTTCCTTCACCTGCTCGGCCTTGATCCGCTTCGTCAGGTCGAGCACCGCGATCTCGTGGGTCGAGCGCAGCCCGGCCAACGCCTCCGCGTCCTTCTTCTCCAGTGCCGACAGCAGTGCGGCGCCGAGTGCGCCGAGTTCCTGGCAGAGTCTGCGGGCCCGCTCCAGCAGCACCGGGAACCGGTAGTGCGACGGCGGGGCGCTCAAGTCGGCGAGCACGCTGTCCAGGTCGACCCCGGCCGCCTTCGCGCGCACCAGCAGGCCCGGGTCGATCGGCGGCTCGAACAACGGCACCTGCCGGGCGACGCCGTCGATGTCGAGGCCGTGGCGGATCTTGAACAGCCGGTCGGCCACCGCGTCCCAGCAGCCCAGGAGTTTGGCGTTGGGCGGGACGCAGAAGTAGTACGTCGTGCCCAGTGGAGCGACCGCGCCAGACCCTGTCGACACTGTCCCGTCGACGGTGAACGGCACGGCGTTCTCCAGCGCCACCAACGCGTTGGAGAAGTCGTTGAGTCCGCCGCTGTCGAGCAGGTCCCGGTACGACTTGGCCGCGGTCTCCTGCTCTGGAACAACTTGCGGACGTGGACCGAGCACGGCGGCGGCCCGCAGGTAGTACAGCGTCGCGACGTCGAGTTCGTTGCGGCGGAAGTGTTGGTCGCCGCGCGCGAGTGTGTGTTCGACATAGCGCATGACCACGGTCTTCTGGTACGCGACCGGGCGCAGTCGGGCGATGTGGTGGGGGTTGAACGGGTCCTGCGCCATCGCCTTGAGCTGGGCCTGGACGGCGGCCTTGGCGGCGAGTCGGCCCAGGTCGGTGCCGGTGTAGTCGAGGTCGGCGAGCAGGTCGGACAGGCGCTTGGCCGGTGGGGCCTCGTGGAACGGCAGTACGTTCCAGAACCGGGCCGGGGCCGGGCCGGCGCTGGTGTTCGTCGGGTTGAAGATGTAGTGGAACCATTGTTCGGCCTCGTCGAACTTCTGGTCCGCGCTGAGCGTCGTGGCGATCATCAGCGGCGCGTGGAAGAACAGCTCCCAGTTGTATGCCGAGTAGGCGCCGTCGAGGGAGAAGTCGACCGTCTCGCGCGGGTACGGCCGGTCGACCCGAGTGGTCGGCGCGTAGTCGCGGCGGAACGTGGTGGCGTTGTCGTCGCCCGGGACCGCGTCCCGGCGCCGCTGGACGTCCAAGGTGAGCAGACCGGGCAGGCCGTATGCGTTGAGCTTGGCGAAGAACGCGCAGACGTACGGGTGATAGTGGTTGGTGAACGACATCGCCGCGTTCGTCCGGCGGCCCCGGGGCCGGACGGCGTCGACGATGATTCTCTTGTCCCGGAAGATATCCGTCCCAAGCGCGTCGGTGAAGCCGGTGCTGAGCCCGGCCGTGACCGGTGCCTGCTCGACCGCGACGGCTTGCTGGAGCATCTGCGGCGCGAGGAGTGCCTTCTTGACCGCGCCGAAGGTGGTCGTGACCGCCGCCTTCATCGAGTCGGTGAGCACGTCGACAAGCGGGTTGGTCCAGCGGCTGCGCACAAGATAGGTGTGCCGCGTGTCCCCGTACATGAGCACTTCCCCCGGCGCGAACAGCCCAGGCGCCCAGGGGTGCAGCGTGGTGAGCGCCGACTCGGGCAGGCTCTTGCCCAGGATCGGGATTGTCAGCCCGCCGTTGAGCGGCGCGTCGCCCAGCGGGAACAACTGCAGCGGCGTGCTGGCGTAGGCGTAGTCGTTGTCGCTCCACCGGCGCTGCCTGTTGTCGCGGTCGATCATGGTGACCGCGCCGCCGCAGCCGTGGAACTGGAACGTGCCCAGCCAGTAGTAGCGGATCTCGACCTCGGACTTGGCTTTGCTCCCGTCCAGCGGCGACCCCATCACCGAGCCGGTCATGATGTGGCTGTCGTGGTGGCAGTCGAGGAACAGGTCGCCGCCGCTGTTGGTCGACGCCGCCCAGGTCAGGGTCTGCTCGGCGCCGTTGAGGACCTGGATCTGCTCGCTCGCCGGGCCAGTCTGCTTCCGTGACCACTTGCCGTGCTGGTACGTCGTCCAGGCCAGGCGGACACCGGTCCACTCCTGCTTGCGGGTGTGCACCGGCCAGTGCAGCCGCAGCTGCCGGTTCCACACGACCGGGATGAGCGTCGCGCCGCTGATGTCGACCGGGATCTGCTGCCACGGCGACCAGGTCGACCCGCCCGCCAGGGTGCGGTGGTAGTAGGTGTGCGGCTCGGTCTGGGTGCGCGCGAACACGTGCAGCAGGTCGGCGTCGGCGCCGCCGTCGGTCTCCCGCTGCGGGCACACGGCGAGGATGTCGAGGTGGCCGACCTCGCGCAGGCCGTCGAGGTAGGCCCGGTAGCCGTCCTCGACGGCGTCGGCGGTCAGCTCGTCGCGCGCCAGCTGCTGTTCCAGTTCACGGAACAGCGGGGTCTTGCCGTCGCGCAGCGCGGGCTCGATCCAGTTCTCCGGGAACAAGAAGACCTTCCGGTTGGCCTCCCACACCCGGTACGAGCGCCGCCACGTCCACTGCTCGGCGTCGATGGACGTGGGGGACACCGCCGGTTCGAGGTTGAGCAGGCACCGCTGGACGAATACCTGCACCGCGGTGATCGCCTGCTTGATCCGGGACGTGGTCATCGCCGAGGTCATCTCGACGTCGATGAGGAACCGCTCGAACAATTCGTCCGGTGTGGACAGACCGAGCTTCTTCACCAGATAGGCGACCAGCGCGGCGCGCCGTCGGTTGCGCAGCGCGTCGTTGGCCGGGCGGGCGGCCTCGGCCCAGGTCTCGTCGTCGAGGGTCGCCTTGGCCGACTTGACCACCTCGACGACCTGCGCCGGGTCCGGTGCCGTGGTCGCCCAGTCGGCCAGGGTCGTCGCGGGCACCCCGGTCCGCCGGGCCAGCGCGAGCGCGGCGACCAGCCTGCGCGGCGTGCGCTCGTCGGTGTGGCCCGCCAGGCCCAGCCGGGTCGCCAGCGCGCCGAGCTCGGTCGGGTCGGCGCCCGCGAGCGCGGCGAGCCTGGCCCAAGCCGTCGCGTCGTCGGCGGCCGCGTAGACCTCGACCAGAGCCGCGCCGTCGTCGCCGAGGCGGGTGCGCAGGTCGGTGTGGTTGGCGATCCTGCGCCACGCGGTGAACAGCGCGGGGTCGGCGGGCGCTGTCGTGTCGAGCGGGTAGGCGTTCAGGTCGAAGCCGTCGAAGTCGGCGGCGTGCCCGGCCAGGTGGACCACCTCGGCCGCGGACAGACCGAACCGGCTGACCACGATGGCGGCCTTCGTCAGTCGGGTCGCCGCGGCGGTCAGGTCCGCCAGCGGATCGGTGCGGAACAGGTTCGCGGCGGGAACCGGGGCCAGCGGCGTGGTCGTGGTGGCCCAGCCGAGCCGGACGGCCGCGTTCCCGGTTCGGTGGTAGTGCTCCAGCACGAGGTCGTGCACTCGGTCGGCGTCCAGGGTCACCAGCGCGGTCCGGTCGCGGGGCGCCTCGTCGACCCAGTCGTCGATCACGGGGATCCCGTCGACGAAGAGCCGGACACCGTCGCCCGCGGACACCGTCAGCGTGGTCGGTCCGCCCGCGCGGCCGAGCAGCTTGCCGGTCCAGCGCACGCTGAACGGTCCCGCCGGGATCGCCGCGTCCGGCGCGCCGCCGCCCCAGTCGAAGTCCACAGTGGAGTCCACTCGGGACACCGCCGGCCCGCTGAGCGTCGGGTTGGGGAAGTACGCCGCGGCCAGGCCGGTGCCGCCGACCGCGAGCAAGTCGGAGATCAGGGGC
>DATLIA010000169.1:0-2335 GCA_035540215.1 Actinokineospora sp.
GCCGGGTATCGGCCTGTCCACGGCGTGGCTGGCAAGGCGGAGGGAAGACCGTAGTACCGGGTTGTACTTGGGCTTTCCGACAACGCAGCCAGGCGCGTCGTGGGCGGGTCGAGACCCGGTGAAGGTTCGTGGTCAGCGCACCAGGAAGGCGAGGTTGGCGCCGAGGGCACCTGCGACAAGGAGGATGGGAAGCATCGGGACCATTTCTCTGTACGGCGTACAATAATGATACACCGTACAGTGTTGGCTCATGGAAGACGAGACCGCACGCCGTGGGCCTAAGCGGAGCCTGTCCGCCGACCAGATCGTCACCGTGGCGATGGGGATGTTCGACGGGGAGACGCCGTCGATCCGGGGGGTGGCGGCGCGGCTGAATGTGCGGCCGAACACGCTCTACACCTACCTCCCCGACCGGGCCGCGCTCGAGCGGGCGCTGGTCGACCGGCTGCTGGCCGAGGCCGACCCGGACGTCCTGGTCGGCAGGCGCGGGTGGCGGCGGCGGATCGAGGACTACGCGGTCTCATTGCGGGAGGTCCTGCTGGAGCGGCGCGGTGCGGCTGCGCTGTTCCACGCGGCGCCGATGGATGGGCCTACGGCGGCGATCGTGGGGGAACGGCTGCTGGGTGCCTTCGTGGAGGCGGGATTGGACCCCGTCAGCGCGTCCCGCGCGGCGTACGCGGTGATCGTGCACGTGCTCGGCTCGGCCTCACTGACCGCCGCTGATCTGGGGGATACGACTGAGGCCGCGCTGATCGAGGCCCGGCGCCAGGCGGTGATCGACCCGGACGCGTTCCCGCTCACCGCGGCGACCCTGGACACCGCGGCGACGTGGAACACAGTGGATCAGTTCCGGTGGTCGCTGCGCGCGTTGCTGGAAGGCTGTGTCACGCCGCCGCGCCCGTCATAGGGTTGCGCCATGGTCGACCACCTCGCGTCCGTCCCGTTCGGTGACACCGGAGTCCTCCCCGACTTCACCAGCTGGGAGACGTTCCCCTTCCACGGCGACTTCCAGCTCAAGGCGTTCGAGCGCCCGCAGCTCCCGGAGCCAACCAGAAGCGGTGCGGGCGGAACGGATTGCGACGTCTGCGAATGGCCCGACGACAAGTTCATCTGGGCGGACGACGACTGGCGGGTCGGCGCCACCAAGGCGCCCAGCGGCCTGCCCGCGGTGCTGTTCCTGTTCCCTCGCGCCCACCACGACTTGGACGACCTGCCCGCCGACCTCGCCGCCGGGTACGGCCCCATGATCCAGCGCGTCGAGCGCGCCTACCGGTCGCTGGGCGGCATCGCGCGCGTCCACCACTCGCGCTGGGGCGACGGCGCCGAGCACCTCCACTCGCCCGCCTCCCCGGAATTCTGAGTTCGGGTCACCAATGTTGCTACCGGCACCGATAGCGGTAACCGTGGTCGACCGCCGTCACGGTGCCCCTTAGGTGCGGATTCGTGGGCGGGACAAGGACACGCCTAGTCTTCGATCTCGCGGACATTATTGTCCTTGCGCTTCTTCGGCGGACGCACGTCCACCCCGCCCATCATGGCGAAGCCGGTGATCCGAACGATCGGCGATCCGGGCGGGCCCTGGGTGCGCACCGAGTTGGCGAAGCCGCCCATGAAACCGGAGCCGTTGACATAAACCGTCACGTCCTCCGGCACGGTGATCTCAATGCCACCCATTAGGGCGAAAGCCTGGATCACCGTCTCGCCCGCCTCGAACGTGGCGTGGGTCAGGTCGATCTCCACCCCGCCCATCACCGCGACGGCGTTGAACGTCGGCGGCACGACCCACGCGCCCTTGCGCTCGGAGCCCGACATGACCGCGATGGCGCTCGACGACGTGCCGCGACCGCCGACCCTGGCCGTCGGCGGAACTGGCGCCGCCATCGGCTGCGGGCGGGTCTGCAGGCGGGGAACCACCTGGTGGCCGGGGAGATCGCGGACCAGCGGCTCAAGTTCGCCGTAGGTCTTGGCGGCGTAGACCTGGTCGAGGCGTTCCTCGAGTTCGTTGACGGTCAGCCTGCCCTCGGCCATCGCGTCGTGCAGGATCTTGGAGAAACGTTCCCGGTCGGCGTTGGACGCGCGCATCTCGTGGGGGCCCGGAATCCCTGGCTGCTCGCTCACGCAAGGCAGCGTAGCGCGAACGGGTGACGTGTCGTGGAAAGAGCTACGGTGTGCGCCATGTCAGACAGCGCGCCGTCGTTTCGGTCAGAGCAAATCAACCCCGGCGACCTCGCCCGGCTGGTCGACGTCCTCGACCGCCAGGCCGGGCTGCCCGGCATCGTGCGGCTGCGGTCATGGGCGATGCTCGCGCTGTCGCCCAAGCCGGGCGAGCACGCAC